>JAGYNS010000129.1 GCA_018399655.1 Campylobacterales bacterium | reverse complement strand
AACTTGAAGCTATTGGTATGACTACTGGAACTGATAAAAATCCGCAAATTACTTCTATAGGAAATACAGGGGAGTTTGTAGTAACCTTTGAAGGAGAGGAAAGTAATGGAAGATACTCCATATTTGTCCAAAAGTTTAATGCAGATGGAACAATAGCAGGTGATATGGTAAAGCTTGAAGCTATTGGTGTGACCGATGGGCATGACTTTGACCCTCAAATTACCTCTATTGGCACAATAGGAGAGTTTGCAGTAACATTTTATGGGGTAGATAGTAACGGAAACTACTCCATCTTTGTCCAAAAGTTTAATGCAGATGGAACACTTGCCGCACACCCTTTAAACACACTCAAAGTAGATACAACAGCACCAACTATAGCCTTAACTAATCCAATAACTATCACAGATACTAAGATACTCATTTCATTATCAGAGCCTATTGATGTTAGCACATTGATACTTGCAGATATACTCTTGAGTAACTCTCACACATTTGGCGAGGGGGCAGTTTTGAGTCCATCGAGTGGATTTGCAGCGACTCTGGAGATAACTCTTGGGACAAATCCAACTATCGCTTCTGGCGATACTCTCACAATAGAAGCTTCAAAGCTTGTCGATAAGGCAGGCAATGCAAACGCCGCAGAGATAGTCTATACGCTTCCAACTTTTGAGGTAATAAATACTGGTGGAGCTATAACATTTGCTGGAACAGCTACTGGGATGATTTCGCTTAGTGTTGATGGTAATGATATGGTTACATTTACCAAAGGCAGCATAGCAGCGGCTACGACAGTTGAACTTGTAAATATAACAGGAATTGTCATTGATTCTGGAGAGACTATCAAAGGTAGCGCTGCTGATTTAGATGGCATATCTATTACGGGTGCGGGAAATGTTGTAATTACGGGTTCGGATAGCGTTGATAACCTTTTGGTATCTACAAGTGGCACCAACTCAATCACTGCTGGCCTAGGAGGCGATACAATTAACCTTGGAACAGTGGCGGCTAATGGGGGAGACGATACAATAATAATAGCAGCAGGAGACTCCATAACTGCTTCTCCAGATACAATAAACTATTTTGAACTTGATAAAGATACACTTGATCTGCCATCGGTGATTGTTGCGAGTAATGCTACTATTGGTACCGGCGTTAGTGCGGACGATGTCACCGTAGGTTCAATCACTATTGGTCAAAAAACCATTACAAATGGCATTGCAACATTTCAAGCAGCAAATGACACTACTGTGGTAGATATAAATACTCAAGATGCTCTAAGTGCGGCAGTTGCTTACCTTGTAGGAACAGTAGCAGATGGAGAGACGGTGGCGTTTGTTTATGATATGGGTTCTGGGGACAATGGTACTTATATATTTCAAGGGAATGCAAGCGAAGATATCCTTGTGAATCTCGTAGGTGTCGCTACAGTTGAAGATTTGAGTGCTATTCTTGTGTAGTATCAGTATGATATTTAAAATATTAGAACTTTAATATGCCAAAAAAAATAGCACATTTTGTTTTAGCATTCTTTATTTCTACGACAGCAATAATGCTCTTTTTTCGTGCTCCAGAGTTTTTTATTCCTTTTGAAAATAAAGTTAAAGATCTAATGTTTAAGGTAAGGGGTGAGATAAAAGGGGATGAAAATATCATCATCGTTGATATTGATGAGAGGAGTCTTAAGGCTCTGGGTCAGTGGCCATGGAGTAGAGATAAGGTAGCCATTCTTTTGCAAAATCTCTCTGATTATGGCGTGGGTATGATCGGACTTGATGTCGTTTTTGCCGAGCCTGATAATAGCTCTCCCAAAAAAATACTTCAAAAACTAAATCTCTCTTATGATGGAGTGGTTGATTATGATGAGGTTTTGGCAAATACCATAGCGCAGACACCCACTATAGTAGGGTATGTTTTTGCTATGCAGGAGGACTCTATAGCTCCTGGGAATAGCCCAAAAACAAATGGAATTGTTGTAGAGCGAAACAAACCAGAAAAATCCTATCTTCTTAAACCATATCGTGCTATCCTAAATATCGACACTATCGAACAATCAGCATACTCTAGCGGCTACTTTAATACAGTTCCTGATAGCGATGGAAATGTGAGAAGTGTTCCTTTGGTGATGGAGTATGATGGGAGCATCTACCCTTCACTAACTTTAGAGATGGCACGGATTATTCAAAACAAAAGAAAGATAGAGCTCTTTTATGATGACAATGGCATGAGTCATATTGGCGTTGGTGATCTTCATATAGCCACTGATTATTATGGGCGACTCAACATCAACTATAGAGGTCCACAAAGAAGCTATCGCTATATCTCAGCAGTAGATATCTACGAAAAAAAGCTAAGTGTTGATGAGATAGAGGGAAAAATAGCATTTTTGGGAACCTCTGCAGCTGGACTCTTGGATCTTAGAAGCACTCCCTTTGACTCTGTTTTTCCAGGAGTTGAAGTGCATGCAAATGCACTTGAAAATATTTTAAGCGGTGATTTTCTCTCAAAGCCGATCTGGGCAGTGGGTGTAGATACTCTTACAATAGTCGCGGGGGCATTTTTTATATTTTTAATTCTTCTACTTCCTAGTGCTGTAGGTTCTTTTGTTTTACTTTTAGCACTAAACGGCACTGTGCTTTTTGCTCATTACTTTTATATGTTTAGCTATGGAGTGATTTTCAATACGATTTTACCGTTTCTTGTCATCAACGCTATTTTTGTTATCGGGCAAGTGTTAAACTACTTTTTGGAGATTAAGCAAAAAGAGCGCATTAAGGGGAAGTTTGCACGAAAAGTTAGCCCTGCGGTAATGAATGATATTCTCTTGAGTGAAGATGATGTATTGGAGGGAAAAGAAAGGGAAATCACCATTTTCTTTTCTGATGTGCGTAATTTTACAAACATCTCTGAAACGATTGGAGATCCTAAAAAGCTTATCCATTTTATGAACACCTATATGGATCCAATGACGGAGATTATTGTCAAAACGGGAGGAACAGTTGATAAATTTATAGGTGATGCCATCATGGCTTATTGGAATGCACCTACAAGTGTTGCTGAGCATGCAGAAAAAGCAGTTATTGCTTCATTGGAACAACTCCATACCTTAAGAGAGCTCAATAAAAAACTAAGAGAAAATCCTGAATTTGCAAGCGTTGTTGCTATGTCTGATGCGAAAGGAGTTCCTATCGTAGATATTGGCATAGGTTTAAACAGCGGTATTGCTATCGTGGGTGAGATGGGCTCAAGCGGGCGAAGCGACTACACTGTCATTGGAGATCCAATCAATCTAGGCTCTCGTTTAGAATCACTTTGCAAATATTACAACTCCAAACTTAATATCTCAAATTTTACAAAAGAGTTACTCAAAGGGGATTATATTTACAGATTTTTAGATCTTGTAATAGTAAAAGGAAAAAGTGAACCTGTTGAAATTTGGCAGATTCATGATTATGATGATGCACGGGAGATTTATCTTTTTGATGTTTCAAAAGAGCAGATTAAAAAAGAACTCACACTTTATCATGAAGCTATTAGGCTTTATCAAGAAGCCAGTTTTGTAAAAGCGCTCACTCTCTTTAGAGAGATAGAGAGTTGGGAAAGTAAGACTAATAACGCTATCTACAAAATATATATAGAGCGATGCGAACATTACATAGAAATACCACCTCAAAATTTTAATGGTGTATTTGTGCACACTTCTAAAGGATAAACATGGACTACATTAGAATGCTTGGAACACAAGGAAGTAGGTTTAATGGTGGTTTTACCACATGTATTCAAATCAATAAACATACACTTATAGATGCGGGAAATATTATGCATACTTTGGGTGAAGAAGCTTTCCATATAGATCGTATCTTCTTTACACACTCACATCTTGATCATATCATTGAAAGTGCTTTTTTGATAGATAATTTTTTTGCAAAACGCACAAAGCCATTAAGACTATATGGGCTTAAAGAGACTATCGATGCACTCAAAAAACATTTTTTTAATTTTGAGATTTGGCCTGACTTTTCAAAGATAAACCTCAAATGTGGTAATGTAGTAGCCATTGAATTTGTGGAAATCTTTGAGGGTGAAGTGTATGAGATAGAAGAGGGAATCACTCTTACTCCTATTTTATCCAACCACACTATCGCATGTTGTGGCTATATTATTCAAAAAGAGCAAAGTGGTGTTCTTTTCTCAGGTGATACATATACAAATCCTCTGCTTTGGGAGCTTATCAACAAGACACTTTCTATTAAAGCACTTATCATCGATGTTTCATTTCCGAGTCACTTTGCAAAAATAGCAAAAGAAAGTAAGCATCTGACCCCGAAACTTTTAAAACAAGAGCTTACACTTTTAGAAAG
>JAGYNS010000128.1 GCA_018399655.1 Campylobacterales bacterium | reverse complement strand
ACCACTTCAAAATCTTCATCATCTTTCACATTCTCTGCAAGGAGTTTTATATTGAGCAGCTTTGAGAGCTCTTGCATAGACTCTACAAACCCTTTTTTTGTACTTTGCTTTGCAATCCCATTGGTATAGTCTCTTGCAAGTCTTATATAATCAAGATTGAAGTTTTTGATATGATCAAGAGGGATAAATTTTGTCTCAAATCTCTTAATAATAATTTTTGCCCCCGCTTCATGGATCGCTTCTATAAAATATTGAAATTTTTCCACATCTTTGGTAACACCATATGCTGTAACACTAAAAACTAACTGTGAAGCGATAGTTTTGTTTTGTAGTATGATATTTTTCAACCAATTTTTAAACCCAATATTAAATGCTGAATCAAGAGATAAGTTAATAGAGATGCTATGTGTGAGTTTATTTGATTTGATATGTTCTATTGTTTTTTGCACTACTGCCTTATCAAAATCCAATACCTTTTCATACTGTTCTGCTATAGAGATAAAGGTTCCTATTGGTACTGGGTCACCATTGCGATCAACTGCTTTTGTAAAGGCTTCCTCCATCAAAAGAGTTTCGCTTGTAGTCTCCTCTAGTCCATAGGCTTGCCCCACATATTCAATAGTAAACTTTTGATTATCAATGATATCAAAAACAAGCTCTTTCCACTGCTGCATATCTCTAGCCATATCCTCTTGCTCTTTTAAATAGCACTCATTTGGACCTATAAGTTTCGCTTTTTCATATGCTTCAAGGGCACTTGCTACCATCCCATCGATAGTTCCTATACTATTAAAAGGTGCTCCCCCTGTATGAGCAATCTCTTGCATAGACACATCTAAAGAGAGCTTATCTAACTCCTGCTTGAGCTTTGAAGTGATCTTTTTTGCCTCATCCTCATCCACATCTTGTAAAATCATTGCAAATTCAGACCCATAAAAACGATATGCAGTTGCTTTTGGAGAGACTTTTGTTAAAGTGTCTGCAAACTTTTTCAAAAATGCCTCAACCTCTTTATTGGTATGGTTTTTAGCATAGTTTGCCAACTCCCCAATTTTTAGTACCAAAATATACCCTGTAGCTTTATCCATAAACATCTTTTTGATATCTGTCTCAAATGATTGTCGCAATTGCAATGAGGTCAATTCATCCTCTGAGAGCTTTTTCGTCATCTCATGAAGATTGCTATTGAGCTTCGTGATCACCCCTTCTATTTTGTCAGACATCAAGTTCATAGCTACGGATACATTTTTAAGCTCAGTGGTCCATGGAAGCTTTTGAATTGTCTGAAATCGCCCTTTTGCAATAGACCCTGCTAACGATTCTATCGCTTTGAGAGGTTTTAAAATAAATTGTAAAAAGATCACTAAAAATACAATAGAGATAGTAAAAGCAACTATTGCGTAGATAATAGCCCCTTTTGCTTGATCATACAACTTTGCATACGCATCTCCTGCATTGGCACTTACATAAATGGCTGCTGTGGTGTTCCAACCATTGCTTATCTCACTTTTTTGCTCTGTCATTTTTAAAGAAACCATATCGATAAACCACTGAGGCACATACTCAAATTTTTCAGCTCGTGTTACTTTAGCAATAATCGTTGAAACTGGAACATCAACTGTAGTAGAGATAGTTTGTTGATCATTTTGAAGCTGTAGATTCACAGGGATCATCTCCCCTTGTGAAAAGTGATCCGATGGGGTAAAAAGATAGCTTGTCACACCAGTACCACTTTTGGATGTTTCCTCTTGAATCATCTCCATATTTTCTAAAAGTGCAAGCTGCCTTGCAAAATCATCCGCTCCACCTATAGGCTCCAAGCTTCCATATTTTGGATCAAGTTTTGCCTCAACTATTTTCCATCCATCGCCATCAATCCCATCTGCGTGCTGTAAAAGTTTATTTTGGCTTAAAACAATATTCACATCTTCTAATCGTATCTCTTTATAAAATCCCCTATTGGCTATGGCACTTATTATTGAGGTGATCTCTGGGTCAGATTTATCATCCATATAAGATTTTAAGACCATCCCCAAGCTTGTGGCAGTATCTTGTGCTTTTGTGGTTGATTCTG
Organism: Campylobacterales bacterium; assembly: GCA_018399655.1. Classification (GTDB taxonomy): domain Bacteria; phylum Campylobacterota; class Campylobacteria; order Campylobacterales; family Arcobacteraceae; genus JAIOSF01. The sequence continues at coordinate 2,287 of JAGYNS010000128.1, read as the reverse complement.
TTTCAAGATACTCTTTGGTATTGTTGACACTTATGATAAAATTTCCTGCAAATATCATAAAAAATATAAATGATATGATAATGTACAACTGTTTTGATAACGACATCTTAAATCCTTTCCATCATCGATTTCCAATTTTTTAAATTATTGCTTCCCATATTAACCTCTTCTTTCCCTTTATTTTGTGCTTTCCATAACCCAACTGCATTGAAACTATATACTGGGGTCAAGTCTGTTCTATTAGTTGCTAGCATCAATCTTTTATTGATATTGTCTAATACAACTGGTGGCTGGTTTGGTTTATGATAGTAGTTTAGTACCATATGAGCTTCCTCATATCTTGTCCCTTTTCTTGCTAACTTAACATAGGTAATTTTTAAACTTTCATCTGGAACTCCAAGCTCCCGCAAGGCAAAATATTTTGCAATCGCATAATCCTCACAATCTCCAGCTCCAGTACCTAAAAACTCAAAAGGGGACGCCCAATAATCTTTTACTTTCCAGTGATCTATATCCCTTTTATAAGGCACTTTATTGAAAAAGTCATTGACTATTTTGAGCTTTTCTAGGGTGTTTTTCCCTTTGGCACTTTGAAGCATCTGATCCCATAAAAGTACCCTTTGCTTTGCTTTTGGTCCATACTTTTTCTCTATTTTTATCAACTGCTGAATTGATAGATGTACGGGTACATTCGCCAAGACAAGTGTCGTAACAACAATATAAGATATCATAATATATGCTATTTTTTTCATCAAATAAAGTATACCATAAATTTACATTAAAGTATTTACTGCTAGTAATAATTATATTTATAACTTTCTTGAAACTTTATTTGTGTATAATATTCTTTTGGAGTATAAAGATGGAAAATGAACAGTTACTTTTAAAAACACTCAAATCACTTTCAATACTCTATATCGAAGATGAAGATCGTATTAGAGAGGATATGACCCAGACACTACAAATACTTTGTAGCAAAGTGCACTCTTACCACTGTGCCAATAAAGCTTTAGAGGAGTATGAAACCATCTCTCCTCACATCATCTTGAGTGATATAAGCTTAGGGGAGTCAAGTGGACTTGAACTGGCCAAACAAATAAGAGCATTTGATAAAAAGATCCCTATTATACTTCTGTCAGCTCATACTGATACAAAATATCTCCTTGAAGCTACCAAACTAAAGCTTGTGGCATATCTTACCAAGCCAATAAGTTTTGAAGAGCTTAAAACTACCCTTTTAGATGCGGTAAGTGAGATAGATATAGAAGAACACAAAGCGATATTTACCATAGAAAAAGATTTGGTATTTGACACCTTTCATAAAATACTTTACAAAAATAAAAAAGAGATTGCCTTGACAAAAAAAGAGCTAGAGCTTTTAGAACTTTTGATAAAGAAACACAAAAAAACCATCTCACCAGAGGAGATCAAAGCTACTCTTTGGAGCGATTCATACTACGCTACTGATGCGGCACTCAAAGCGGTAATCCATAAATTGCGTTCTAAAATAGGGAAAGAGAAGATCAAAAACCTCTCAGGCGTTGGATACTACTTAAATATTGAGTAGCTATTTATCTACAAGTGGCAGTTCTATCTTGAACAATGCTCCCTCTTTGGTATTGGATACGCTTAATTTTCCATCCATATTATCTTCTACTATAAGCTTTGCCATAAAAAGCCCCACTCCCGTGCCATCTTTTTTCTCTACGGTAAAAAATGGCTCAAATATCTTATCCAGTGGCTCAACAGTAACACCACCACCATTATCACTTACCTCTGTGATACATTTTTTTCCATCTTGGTAGATCTTTACTACGATATACCCTCGCTCTATATCTCTATGAAGTAGGATATCTTTTGCGTTTGAGATAAGATTGATCAGCACTTGGGAGTATTCATTTTTATAGCCATAGATAGAGGGGTTGCTTTGGATGATGATATCGAGCTTGATATTTTTATTGGCAAGGGTTGCAGTGATGATATTGGCAGCTCTTTTAACCTGCTCTGAGATTTTAAAGAGTGATTTTTCCCGCTCTTTAGCGAAAAACTCACGAAAATCATCGATAGTATTTGACATATATTTTGTCACTTTGTTTGATCGATCTATCGCTTCAAGTACTTCCCTTTTGCTCAAAGAGTTCTCTATCTTGATCTTGGCTTCAAGCTTCATCAAAATAGAAGATATCTCCATAAGAGGCTGCCTCCACTGATGGGCAATATTTCCTATCATCTCCCCCATAGCAGCTAGTTTTGACTGCTCGGTTATGTGCTTGATCCGGTAAATATG
>JAGYNS010000127.1 GCA_018399655.1 Campylobacterales bacterium | reverse complement strand
TTAGAATCAGAACTGGTGAAACTGGTAGTGAAGCGGTGTAGTTTTTAAAATATTTGTTCGATAAGATTTAAATACTAGAAACTCCCTTTGATTTTCGAAGGGAGTTTTTTTATTTTATTTAGATATAATATGTGTAGATCATAAGAAGGAATAACAGTGCATAAAAATTATAAAGAGCTTGAGAAGTGCTTGGGTTATCAGTTTAAAAATACCGATCTGATAATCGAGGCCCTCACACATAAAAGCTATAAAAAAGTGTTTAACAATGAACGGCTTGAGTTTTTGGGGGACGCGGTATTGAACCTAATAGTTGGAGAGTTTTTGTTTCACAAGTTTCCACAGTCCAATGAGGGGGAACTTTCAAAGATACGGGCAAGCTTGGTGAATGAGAAAGGTTTTACAAAACTTGCTCGTGCTATTAAGTTGGGTGATTACATATACCTTAGTGAAGCAGAAGAGCGGAACAATGGGAGAAAAAAAGCTTCTATTTTAAGTGACGCTTTTGAAGCAATTATGGGTGCTATTTATGTTGAGTCTGGGTTGGAAATACTTAAACCACTTATATTAAAACTTTTAGAAGAAAATTATGACAAAATTGATCTTGATGAGCTTTTTAGTGATTATAAAACAGCATTGCAAGAAGTTACTCAAGCAAAGTTTGGGGCAATACCTGTATATAAACTTGAAAGTGCTATAGGACCTGATCATGAAAAAGAGTTTGAATTAAGTCTTTGGATCAATGATAAACATTACGCTACGGCTAAAGGGAAAAGTAAAAAACTTGCACAACAAGCAGCTGCTAAAATAGTACTTGATCAACTTCAAGGAAAATCTTCATGAACACTTTTGGACAAAGATTTCGATTCACAACTTTTGGGGAATCTCATGGAAAAGCTCTAGGGTGTATTGTTGATGGAGTACCCGCTGGATTAAAAATTGACGAAGCATTTATTCAAAGAGAGATGGATAGAAGAAAACCAGGAAAAACAAAATATGAAACTGGAAGAAAAGAGAGCGATACAATAGAAATATTAAGTGGGGTGTTTGAAGGATTAAGTACAGGAACTCCTATAGAGATGATACTGTTTAACGAAAACCAAAAAAGCCGTGATTATTCAAATATAAAAGATCTTTTTCGTCCTGGGCATGCAGATTTTACCTATTTTCATAAATATGGGATAAGAGACTATAGAGGTGGCGGACGAAGTAGTGCTAGAGAGACAAGTGCAAGAGTTGCAGCAGGAGCCATAGCAAAATTAATATTACAACAGCTTAATATAAATGTACAAAGCGGTATTAGTGAAGTGGGTGGTATTGGGTCTTTAGATTATGATTTTGAGTATGCAAAAAAAAGTGAAATTTTCTCTTTAGATAGCACTATAGAGCAAAAGCAAAAAGAGATGATACTCAAATCACTCAATGAACACGACTCTATAGGTGGAGTAGCTGTTATCAAAGCTAGTAATGTACCAGTTGGCTTAGGTGAACCTATGTATCATAAACTTGATGGGCAAATTGCAAGTGCAATGATGGGCTTAAATGCTGTAAAAGGGGTTGAAATAGGTGATGGATGTGTATCAAGTAGGTCAAAAGGGTCACTAAATAATGATCCAATTAGCCCACAAGGTTTTGAAACAAACCATAGCGGTGGAATATTAGGTGGTATTAGTAATGGAGATGAAATAGTAGTAAAGGTATATTTTAAACCAACACCATCTATTTTTCATGAACAAAAAACAGTAGATGTTCATAATAATGCAACTGTATACAATCTCAAAGGGAGACACGATCCATGTGTTGCAATTAGAGGAAGTGTTGTATGTGAATCGATGATGAGTGCAGTATTAGTAGATATGTTACTGTTGAATATGAACTCAAAGATGGAATATATTCAAAAAATTTATAAATAACACGCGTACTTAAGAATTGTTTTAAGTTTGTATTTGTTAGAATATTTTCAATTTAAATTTAATATAAGTAAAGGATATCGTTGGACTATATAGGTATAAAAAAAGATGGTCAAATTTATGATCGTCAGAGCATAGAGGCACTTAACTTAGAAGTGTTGGATAATGAAAAGATTTTTCCAGATGACTCAGAAGAATCTTTAGAAATATTAAGACATTCTACAGCTCATCTTATGGCTCAAGCTATTAAGGAGCTTCATACTGAAGCACAGTTTTTCGTTGGACCGGTTGTGGATGAGGGGTTTTATTACGATTTTAAGCTCAATCATCAATTAAGTGATGAAGATCTTCCCGCTATTGAAAAAAAGATGAAAGAGCTTGCTGGAAAAAAGTTCGCAATTGAGCGTTGTGAATATCCAAGAGCTGAACTTGAGGTAAAATTTCAAAATGATCCACTCAAAGAGATGGTTTTGAAAAATATCAAAGATGATACACTTACCACATATACTCAAGGGGGTTTTGAGGATCTTTGTCGTGGTCCACACCTTCCAAATACTAAAATGGTTCGAAACTTTAAACTTATAAGAGTTGCAGGAGCTTATTTAGGGGGTGATGAAGAAAATGAGATGATCACTAGAATATATGGGATCTCATTTTTTGATAAACAAACTTTAAAAGACTATATAACTCAATTAGAAGAAGCAAAAAAAAGAGATCATAGAAAACTAGGAACAGAGCTAAAGCTTTTTACTTTTAGTGAAAATGTGGGTGCTGGACTTCCATTATGGCTTCCAAATGGTGCAAGGCTTCGAGGAAAACTTGAGCAGATACTGTATACAGCTCATAGAAGAAGAGGGTATCAGCCAGTTCGAGGTCCAGAGCTTTTAAAAGCAGAAGCTTGGGTAAAATCTGGGCACTATGCTAACTACAAAGAGAATATGTATTTTACCCAAATTGATGGTATGGAGTATGGAATCAAACCTATGAACTGTGTAGGGCATATTGAGATCTTTAAAAATGATCTTGTATCATATAAAGATTTACCATTAAAATTCTTTGAATATGGTGTGGTTCATAGACATGAGCTAAGTGGAGTTATGCATGGATTATTTAGAGTAAGAGAGTTTACTCAAGACGACGCACATATTTTTTGTATGCCAGATCAAGTTAAAGATGTAATTATGGAGGTTCTAGAGTTTGTAGAATCTTTGATGAAACATTTTGAGTTTACTTATGAGATGGAGGTTTCAACGAAGCCAAAAAAAGCGATAGGGAGTGATCAGTTTTGGGAAACCACAACAAAAGGGATCATGGATGCACTTGATGAGCAAGGGTATGAGTATGGTGTTGATGAAGGTGGAGGAGCATTTTATGGTCCAAAGATCGATATTAAAATACTTGATGCTATTGGAAGAAAGTGGCAATGTGGTACAATACAAGTAGATATGAATCTCCCCGAGCGATTTGATATTAACTATACTACAGCTGGGGATACAAAAGAGCGACCTGTGATGATCCATAGGGCGATATTAGGAAGCTTTGAGCGATTTATTGGAATACTTACTGAACATTATGCTGGAGAGTTTCCTTTGAGTATCGCTCCTACTGCCGTAGTAATAGTTCCGATTGCAGAGCCTCATTTAGAATATGCAAAACAGCTTCAAAAAGAGTTGCAATACTTAGAAGTGGACAGTGAAATTTTTAGCAAAAATGAGTCTTTGAATAAAAGAATACGAACAGCAGAAAAACAAAGAGTTCCTATGATAGTAGTTCTAGGGGATGAGGAAGTTGAAAACAATAAAGTAGCACTTCGAGACAGAAGATTAAGAGAACGAAGTGAACTTACAAAAGAGGAATTTTTACAAATGATGAAAGAAAAAACAACAGGGGATTTAATTTGAGTTTAAAAAATACAAAAAAACAAGATGAAGTTTTGATGAATGAAGATATACGCTTTGCGGAGGTAAGATGTAATGCAGATGATGGTTCAAGTCATGGTATCATGAGTTCACAAGAAGCATTAGCATTAGCAGATGAAGCAGGACTTGATCTTGTATGTATTGCCCCTAGTGCAAAGCCACCTGTAGTGAAGATCATGAACTACGGAAAATTTAAGTATCAACAAGAAAAGAAAAAGAAAGAAGCAAAAAAGAATCAAAAAATTATCGTAACAAAAGAGATTAAGCTTTCTGTAAAAATTGCTCAAAACGATATAGACTATAAAGTAAAACATGCAAGAGAGTTTTTAGAAAAAGGGAATCATGTGAAGTTTCGAGTCTTTTTAAAAGGGAGAGAGATGGCACATCCAGAAGCTGGGGCTGAAGTACTAGCTAGGGTTTGGCCTATGGTAGAGGATATTGGTATTCAAGAATCTCCTCCAAAGTTTGAAGGTAGATATGTTAATATGTTAGTTGTTCCTGCAAAAAAATAGTCAAATGAAGATCGCTTTCAAATAACTTAAAGAAAAAATCTGCTATAATCCACAACTTAATTTTAGGTTGTGGATTTTTTATTGCAAGCTAAAA
>JAGYNS010000126.1 GCA_018399655.1 Campylobacterales bacterium | reverse complement strand
TAAACGCCAAATGCTCACTCTATGAAGTACAGATGCTCCTAGGACACTCAACAGCTAAGATGACGCAAAGATATGCCCATCTAAGCAACGAGAGCCTTATGAGGGCTTCTAGTAAGGGAGGTTGGTGAAGTAGGGAAGGGGAAGTTGGCAGGTGTTTACTTAACACACATATTGTGTTATAATGGCTACTATATAAATGGAGGCGCAATGATGACCGCTACGAATAACAATGAGAAAGTAAGAACAAATGTATATCTTGACGTTAACATGAAAAAGAAAGCTCAAGAGATATTTAAGACATATGGAATAGGCTTGAGCGATGCTTTTAATATGTTTTTAACTCAAGCAGTTCTAGAGAGAGGTATTCCATTTGAGATGAAGATACCAAACGATGAGACTCTTCAAGCTATGAAAGACGTAGAAGATGGAGTAGGGCTAGAAGAGATTAGCTTTGAGCAGCTAAAAGATGAAATGAAACAATGTATCGTAAAATAGTTAGAACTAAACTATTTATAAAAGATAGCACAAGAGCTAAGCTGTCTGATCAGCACTATAGTAGGTTTATCATCTATGTAGGTAAACTGCTATCACATGAATCATTACCATCTGAGGCACTAGACCATCCACTCAAAGGAACATACAAGGACTATAGAGAGTTCCACATAAGCGGAGACCTCTTAGTGATATATAAGCTTACAGAAGAGACCTTAACATTAGTACGAATAGGAACTCACTCACAACTCTTTGAATAGCTCTCATATCTACATCAGAATCAACAAACTAAACCTTGGTAATAGTTGGGCTGGAGTGGAGATTAAAAGAGAGCTCTCGCAGTATTATATGCACCTTTTAATGTTCAAATCTGCTATAATGAAATAAAATAAAACCTATATATAGGTAAATATATAAAAAGGCAGAGTGATGAATGGCTATGAACTGTGTGAAAAGATCCTCCCTTATCTTGAGCTTAAAATTGAAAACTTAAAAGAGATTACAATAGTAAAAGATGACCCTCAAGAGAATGAGCCTCTAAAGTGTAACAAAAACAAAGTGGGTGTCTTGGGGATGCACCTGCTGCCTTATCGTGATACTGATGGTGAAAAACTCACTCTCAGCAACGGCTTTAACAAAAGAAGGAACCCAATACTTCTAAAGCTATTTGAGAGTGCTTGTCGTTGTACTTTTTATATATTTAAGAAGCAAATTCAAACTGTTTTATCCAAAAGAATAAGCCTCCTAATTAAAAATAGACTTCTTCTATCAGATAATGTAGATGCCTATGAGTGCTACGATAAATGGGAAAAAATAGAGAAAATTTTAAATACTAATTGTCAGCCATATGATAACTTTATAATTAGGTTTAAGGATGATGAGTGCAGAGTGAAAGTTAGTGAAAACGAGCAGCTTCTTGAAATATCAAAACATTTTTGTGTAAAAGTCTCTTCTCCAATATATGAGCTACTAAAAGAGAGTACACAGAGCACTATATTAGGGGTATCTCTATCTGAAAGTGAGAAGGATCTACTTCAAGATACATTTAGATTTATTTTTGAAGATTTAGACAATGCTGCCAACTACACCTACCCAAGAAATCTTCCTTTATACGATATGAAATCTCATAAAAAAACCCATTTAGTACATGGAAAACAAGTGAGTAATCCTCTGGTGTTAATAAAAGCTTTTATTTCAATTGCCAAGCTTACCGATGATGCTATGGAAAAACTCTCACTGATTGATAATACCAATGCAAAACTACAACCGTTTGATATTCCTATTACAGAAGAGATGATTGATAGCATTGATGAGACTAAAGAGAGGCTTAATTACCAAGATTACGAACAAGCAACGGATTTCATAGAGGAGATAAAACTTCATAGCACAAGTGGTGAAAAAAATACACTGCCTATGGATATAGATACTCTAAACTATAAATTAAACGAAGAATCTAAGGATGTTGTTGCAGCACTAAAAAATAGTAATATTAACAAAAGCAGTATAGCACAAAAAAATTTCTTAGGTTCAGCTATGACTATGCCGACACTTTGTGATGATGAAGTAGTAATTCCTGAAAAAAAGAGTGATAAGCATAAGGAGATTGTTCCTATTGAGGCAAGAGAGAGTCACACCTATATTGTTGCAGGAAGTGATGGAGGGAAGAGCGAGCTGATTAAAAGATTGTTTATCTCTGATGTAAAGAGATCAAACGAGAGTATAGTGTTGTTTGACCCTCATGGTGATTTAGCTTTAGAGTGTGCCAAGCTGGTTGAGGACGAATCAAGACTAATCTACATAGACCCATTTTTATATAATGACAAGGCGCCAGTTATTAATCCTTTTGAGGTAACAGATAAAAATGAAAAGAATATATCAACAAGGACTCAAGCTCTTGTGAGTGCTTTTGAGGTGGCGATAGGTATTGAGTGGAGTACAAATATGGAAGCTGTTATCACACCTTGTATATCTGTTCTTCTAAGAAAAGATGATACATCCATTGTTGACTTACAAAGATTTATGGATGATGAAGAGAATAGTGATTTAGTCAAAGATGGCATTCATAGTCCGCTAGAAACTCAAAGAAACTTTTTTGAAAAAGAGTTCACAAAGAAAAAATACTCAGTGACAAAAGAGGCAATCTCCACAAAGCTTCAAACTTTTCTCAATGATCAAAAGCTAGCGGATTTCACAAAAGGCAAGAGTGTAATTGATTTAGAAAAAGAGCTTAATACAAAGGGCAGGGTTGTCATATTTAGATTGGTTAAGTCTAATATAGACAGAAGCTTTAATCTCTACTCAAGATTATTGATTGCACTAATACAAGCTATCGTATATAAAAGAGAATCAATTGCCAAAGAAGATAGAGTAAAAACACATCTTTATATAGATGAATTTCAATATTTTATTAGTCCATCCATAGAGAATATACTATCAGGAGCGAGAAAATTTGGACTCTATATGACAGTTGCGCATCAATCAGTTGTACAGTTAGATAAAAAACTAAAAGAGATAATATTTTCCAATACAGGCTTAAAGTTTATAGGCTTGAATTCACACAGTGAGTTGACTCAACTTGCAAAAGAAATAGAAGTTAATTTGGATGCTATAAAGGGATTGACATCTGGAGAATTTTATTTTAAGCAGCGAGGCTCAGTAGCAGGATTCCTTAATAAATCAAGTACAATTGTAGATAAAAATAATGAACTATCACAAGAAGATTGGCAAGAACGACTCAGGAAGCAAGCAAGTAAATACTATCGTAAAGAAGTAAAAAAAAGTATAATTACTGCTAAACCAAGCACAATCTCTAAAGAGTTTAAAGAGCTTGTTGATAAAGAAATAAACTTTGAAACTTTAGACTTATCTAAAATGCCAAAAGATTTTTAGGAGATAAAAATGAATATATCTGAAAAACAAACTACTGCTATGAAACTACTAGCAACCTACAAGTTCTTAACATCATCGCAATTTGTAAATCTAGGGCTCTATGAGACAGCAGGAAGTGTTACAAAAATTTTAAAAGAATTAGCAGATATGGATAAACCTTTTGTGGATAAAGTCAACCCTGCCTCTAATGTAAAAGATGGAAGATTACCAAGCTTGTACTATTTAACAAAATATGGAGTAGATTATTTAATAAGTAATGGCATAAAAGAGGAAAATATTAAATACCAAGCTGGCGTTATATCATCAGCCCCAGGTGACTATTTTCATAAATGCAAAACAATTGACTTTCATATAGAGCTCAGAAAATGGCTAGAAGCAAACAGTGGAAAAATTCTCTTTATAGATTACTACTTTGATAAAAAAGGCAATAATAGATCAGGCAAAAAAGAGGAGTATGTAGAAGCACAATGTTCTATAAAAGTTCAAGAAGAGAGTGAGAAGTCAATAATTCCAGATCTCAATGTGCAATTTGAAATAAATGACACAGAGTATCTTTTTTTATTTGAGCAGCACAATGGACAAGATAGTAAAAGACTTATGAAAGATTTAGCGCTGCATCTTATAGCTATCAACCAAAACTCCGCTTCTAAGAAATATAATTTTGAGAGATCAAATCGAGTCGCTGTCGTTTGTGAACACGAGGGTACAAAAAATGCAACCATCGAACGCTTAAAAAAGATTAGTGAATTTAATCTCTATCATCAGTATTTTATCTTCAAAACAAATCAAGAGCTTGAAAATGACTTTTTTGACAATTGGACATTAATCAATGGAGATAGTGTCAATTTTATAGGAAAATCACTCTAAAATAATGGCTATTTTAGAGGCTATTTGGTGGCTATTTTAAGGATACTCGATATATCAAGCCAAAGCCCTATATATTGGGCTTTAAAGTAATTAATTCCAATTCAAATATATAGTGATATCTCTATAATTTTACTTTTTATTTTATCTCTTATCAATTTACATAACCTACCTTTGCAATAACAGT
>JAGYNS010000125.1 GCA_018399655.1 Campylobacterales bacterium | reverse complement strand
ACAATATCACAACGACAAAGATTAATATAATTTTATTTTTCATCTATATTTCCAGTATCAGGGATTTGATCAAAATTTACTTTGAAGTTTTTATAAAAAGTTTTATCCCCTTTGTCAAAACCATTTGACAATATCCCATCCCAATTTTTATAGGTACTTTGAGGTATCACTAAAATCAATTTTTGAATCATTTTGATCTGTTTTTGGGAAAGTGTTTTAGTATTTGCTACTAAAGAAAACCCTGGGAAATATTCGCTCTTTGCCACAATTCGCATCCCTAAGCTTTTATATTCATGGGCTATATCCTCTTTTACACCAGCTAGATCAAAGCTACCCTCTCCTACAACACCAATAAGTGCATTTTCGTGAGACATTTTATATTCAAAGCTTTGCTCTTTTAGCTCTTTGTTGTATAGTTTTTGCAACAAAACATCTGTGGCATAAAATCCACAAGTGGAAAGGGGCTGAGTTAGAGCCACTTTTATTTTTTCATCTAAGTTGATTTTATCTTTTCCAAACTTTGCTAAAACACATCGATATTTTGTTTCTCCATCTTTTTGTTTCAAAAGAATCATTGGGTCATTAAACTTATACTGCTGATCTAGTTTCACATAAGGAAGCGGTCCTAAAAGTGCTATATCTATTTTATTGCTGCGAAACTTATCAATGATCTTTTCATAGTTTTCTTCATAGATAAAACGAGTTTTCATACCTGTTAATTTTTCAATATAAGCAAATAGTGGAATAAACTCTTCAGTAAGTTTTGATTGATCTTTTACTGGGAGCATTGCGAATGTGAGAGTATCTTTTGCCGATGTCGCATACAAATTCAAAGCGAAACAGACAAAAATAATCATATAATAAAAACTTCTTCTCATAAGTATATCCTAACTTTTTTCTCCTTAAATAAGTCACACTAAAGCTAAAGGGGATCCCTACTTCAATGGAAAATCTATCGTAAACTCAGCCCCATAGAGCTTTTTATTTTCATATTCATACTTTATATTTTCCACTTGAATGGAGCCTTTTAATTGTTTTGTAACAATTTGATGGGACATATAAAGCCCTATTCCTGTCCCAATAGAGGGGTGCTTTGTAGTAAAATAGGGTTCATACACCTTCTCAATAATATCTTTATCTATTCCCCCTCCACTATCTCGTAGTTTTATGGTTGCTCTGCCTTTATGGTTGGTAATATCTATAAAAAAGTACAAGTTGTCTGTTTGTTTTTGTGCGGTGATTGCATCTTTTGCATTATTGCAAATATTTATCAATGCTTGGATCAGCTGATTTTCATTGACTTTTAACACAAAATCATTTTCAATTTTTACCCTATATTTTATAAAATTGTTGTTGAAACTACTTTTTATAAGTTTTTCTAGCTTATGGGTTACCTCAGAGATATTTATTTCTACAATTTTTGTGGTATCTCCTTGAAAAAAATCTCGAAAGTCATCAATAGTCTCAGAGAGATAGTTTGCTTGGTGCATCACTCCATTTGAACAATCCATTAGCATCTCTTTGGTTATCTCTTCATCCATATCAATAAGGAGCTTGATACTACTTGCATGCATTGTAATGACACTTAAAGGTTGTCTCCACTGATGAGCAATATTTGAAAGCATCTCTCCAACTGCTGCTGTTTTACCTTGAACCTCTAAAAGTTTTTGAAGCTTTTGTTTATCAAGTACCCCTTGAAGTCTTTGGGCAGTTTTTCTAAGAGGATCGATCACTTTTGATATATCAGTAATAGGCTTTGTTACATATCCATCTACCCCTAGGTCAACCGATTGGTGTAAAAGGTTATTTTCATTAAAAGCAGTGAGTAAAATAATAGCTTGTGAAGGGTTGATCTTTTTTATCTCTTTTGCCATCTCAATGCCGTTTAGTCTTGGCATATTGATATCAGTTAGGATGATATCTGGCATATTTTTTTTATAGCTTTGGATCCCCTCTTCTCCATCATACGCTACAAAGAACTCTTTGACTTTACTTTTAAGCACCTCTTCCATCACTTCAACTGTAGCTTTATCATCTTCTACATACAAAAGGGTAAAACTTTTTAATGAATCCATCATTTATTCCTGATATTGTGGTAGATATATATTTATATCTAATCCACTTTGATTATTATTGCAAAACTCTAGTTTTCCATCCATCTGCTCTAGTATAAGTTTACACATATACAATCCTATTCCTGTCCCACTTGTCTCTTTTTTTGTACTAAAATAGGCATCTCCTATTTGGTTTAAAATACTTGAGTCTACTCCACCTGCATTGTCTCGTACGGTGATTACTATATTTTTTTTCTCTTTTTTGAAAAGAATTTCTATTTTTCTTCTTGCTATTTTATTTTGGATAAAGGCATCTTTAGAGTTTGAAAAGAGATTAAGCAGTACTTGAGCTAGCTCATTTTTTGAACCATAAAAGGTATAATCTGTTTTCTCTTTTATTATCTCTATTTGATTGAACTTAAATGAGTCCTCTACCATATCAATAGCTTGTTTTACAGCGTTTTCTAGACTCTGTTTTTGATAGCTTTTAGATGGCTTAAAAAAATCTTTAAAATCATCAATCGTTTGGCTCATATGCTCAATTTGCTCTTGGTATGTTTTTTTATACTTTTGGACATCATTATCTTCATAACTTTTTGATTCTATTTTCTCTACAAATGAGGAGCTTTGTATCCCCAAAATATTGAGTGGCTGTCTCCACTGGTGGGCAATATTTCCTATCATCTCCCCCATTGCTGCCATTTTTGACTGCTGAAAAAGAAGTTTGTCTTTTTCAAATAGCTCTGTTCTATCTAAAAAGCTAATAACTAATCCAACCTCATCGTTTTTTACTCCAGTGATACCCATTGTGATCTTATTGACTTTAAAAAGATATATCTTTTTTCCTAAAGTTACTTCATACTGTATCTCTTCTCCACTATGAAGAGATTTTTTAAGATCATGGACTAAATTTGGCAAGCTTACTGTTGAGTTGATTAAAACAGTTGAAAAGTTATCAAGATTGGCTTTATCTATATCAAAAAACTTCAATATCCCATTGGTATATTTTAAAATATTGAGTCTACTATCTACGATAAGGACATCTGTTTTTATTGAACTTAAGACACTATTAAATGCTTTGTGGGAAAACTCCAGTTCACTATTTTTAAAGTTTAGCTCATCATTGACCGTTTGTAGCTCTTCATTGGTTGATTGCAACTCCTCATTTGAGGTCTCTAACTCCTCATTAGTACTTTGTAGCTCCTCATTGGTTGATTGCAACTCCTCATTGGTACTTTGAAGTTCCTCATTTGAGGTCTCTAGCTCCTCAATAGTTATTTGCAGTCTCTCTTTTAAGCTTGAAAGTTCATCTTCAAGTAAAGAGACCTCACTGCTGTTCGTGATCTCACAATGCTCTTTTTTAGCACTAAACTCTTTATCTTGTATCTTATCAAATGTTATAAAAAAAGTATCATCTCCTAGCTTATTTTCATCAAGTGGAAATACCGTAATCAATACATAAAACTCTGAGCTTTTCAATGGTAAAGCCCGTACCTTTTTAGATGTAGCTACTATATTTTTCTTTCTTGCTTCATTTATCGTTGCACGAAGATCAAGTTTCAAGTAGTCTTGGACAAGTCTAAAGATATCTTGGGTCACTACCCCTTTTGGTTGGGAGATATACTCTGCAGTATCCCCTTTATAAAATAAGATGGTAGAGGTTTTCCCATCTATTAATATCCCATTTTTTCCAAACTGGTTGGAGACCGCTTTATTGATACTATACTCTACTTCGTTCACTTTTGATTGCTCTTTTGCTTTATTTTTGCTATGGGTTATAAAGTTTTTCTTGTAGCTGTAGCTTAAGGTCTCAGGCATTATATTGGCTATATCGGTTGTTTTTTTATAAAGCTTGTTTTTATTGTGAATAGTTGAGAAAAGATTGTTAAGATTTCCTACTGTTTCACTTTGTCCCAAAAATAAAAGTCCCCCATATCGAAGAGCATAATAAAAAGCACTCATGATCACTTTTTGAAGATTGTTATCAAAATATATCAAGAGATTTCTACAACTAATAAGATCAAGGTTTGAAAAAGGGGGATCTTTGATCACATCGTGTTGTGAAAATATGATCATATCTCTTAGCTCTTTTTTTGGTCTATACCCATTATTGTTTTTCGTAAAATAGTCTACTTTTTGTTTTTCACTCAAACCATCCATAAGCTCTAAAGTAAAAACTTTTCCCCTAGCACTCTCAATAGCAATATTACTCACATCAGTTGCAAATATTGTCACTTTTTTATCTTTTTGAAGCTTTTTTAAAATCTCTTTGATAACTATTGCTATCGTATATGCCTCTTCCCCCGTAGCACACGCAGGGATCCAAACTCGTATATTGTTTTGCTCTTTATTTTTTATAAGCTCAAATAAATGTTTTTCAAGCTCTTTAAACGCCTCTTCCCCACGAAAAAAAGAGGTTACGAT
>JAGYNS010000124.1 GCA_018399655.1 Campylobacterales bacterium | reverse complement strand
TGAACCAAATGAACTATTGCTTGCAGCTTGTCACCTATGTGGTATAAAAACTGTCCTCAAAGTAGGAGGTGCAAGTGCAATTGCTGCGATGGCGTATGGAACAGAGTCTTTAAAAAAAGTTGATGTGATCACAGGTCCAGGAAATATTTTTGTAGCAACGGCAAAAAAACTTGTTTTTGGTGAAGTAAATATCGATATGATAGCAGGTCCTAGTGAGATAGGGATACTTGCAGATGAGACGGCAAAACCAAAATATCTAGCTATCGATATGCTTTCTCAAGCAGAACATGATGAGATGGCAAGCTCTATTTTAATCACTACTTCACAGGATGTGGCCCAAAAAACAAGCTACGAAGTGGATGAGTACCTCAAAGTATTAAGCAGAACCCAAATTGCTAGTAAATCTATCTATGAGAGGGGAGCAATTATAGTAGCGAAGGATATGGATGAAGCGATTGACCTTATGAATGAGATTGCCCCAGAGCATTTAGAGGTATTGACAAACAATCCATTTGAGCTACTTCCAAGTATTAAGCATGCAGGGGCTATATTTTTAGGTGAAAATACCCCTGAGCCTATAGGGGACTATATCGCTGGACCAAATCATACCCTTCCAACTGGGGGAACGGCAAAATTTTATAGTCCACTTAATGTGGAAAACTTTATGAAAAAAAGTTCTATTATTAGTTTTTCAAAAAAAGCTATCAATGAGATAGGAGATGAGTGTGCTTTATTGGCAGATACAGAATCTTTAACAGCTCACGCTGAATCGGTTCGAGTACGGTTAGACAATTAGATAAAAATTTAAATATGAAGGATAAATATGAGTAAGTATGATGCACTTTTTGAAGATGAAGAGGATATTTTTGGTGGAACTCCAAAATCAAAATTTTGGGATATTGCTAATACGGCAAGTGATGATCTTGTAAAAGATCAGATTGATATGTTTGTTGAAAAATATACTATTATGGAAAATATGTTGTCTGAAGCTCATGGGGAAGAGAAACTAGAGCAGATGATCAAGCAATATGCATTAGAAAACTCTATGCAACTAGAAGAGGATAAAAAAAGTACCTATGTGGCCTTAACAGGTGAGATTGTTACTAGACTAGATAGCTAATAGTGATCATGGAAGATTTGATAAAAGTAAAAAACCAAATAAAAGTATTTGTGCAAGATTGCAATGACAAAAAAAGTTTAGAGCTCTTTGATCTTTTGCCTGAAGGGAAGATGTTACGAAGCAAACTTATTTTGAAAATAGCAGGGGTAAGTGCCGAATCGATCAAACTTTGTGCTGTGGTTGAGATGATACATGCAGCATCACTTTTACATGATGATGTGATAGATGAAGCCCATACTAGAAGAGGAAAACCATCTATCAATGCACTGTATGACAACAAAACTGCCATTATGTTTGGGGATATTTTATACTCAAGAGCATTTACGCAACTTTCCCAAATGGACAAAAATATAGCCTATACTATCTCAAATGCAGTAACGCTCCTTAGTATTGGAGAGATGCTTGATGTGGAGCTTACTAAAAGTTTTAATAGCTCATATGATAAATATCTTGATATGATCTATAAAAAAACAGCAAGTCTTATAGAAGCAAGTGCAAAAGCAGCAGCTATTTTAAGTGGTAAAGATCAAGAGGCATTTGCTTTATATGGGAAAAATCTAGGACTAGCATTTCAGATGGTTGATGATATATTAGATATCACACAAGATAGCCAAACTTTAGGAAAACCAGCAATGCTTGATTTTGTAGAGGGAAAAGTGACTATCCCTTATCTATTATTGTATGAGAAACTTGAAGAGAAACAAAAACTAGAATCACTTTATAAAAAAGAGTTAAGCGATGAAGAGTCTTCTTGGATCAAAGAGCAGATGCAATCAAGTAAAGCCCTACAACAAAGTATCAAACTTGCACAAAAGCTAGGAGATGAAGCTATTGAGGCAATAAAGCCCTATAAAAATAGTGATCTTGAAAATATTATGAATGCTATGATTCAAAGAGAGTTTTAGGTTTGGAATATTTAGTTCTTAGTTTTACCCATAAAAATACAGATATCTCTACACGAGAAAAATTGAGTTTTAATAATGAAGTGGAAAAAGATGCATTTTTAAAAAACATATATAAAAGTGATCGAATTTCGGAAGCTATTTTGCTTTCCACTTGCAATAGAATAGAACTTATTATGAGTGTAAAAGATCAAAAAAGTGCCAAAGAGTATTGTTTGGAAGCATTTTGTGATCACTCCACACTTTCACATGAACAGCTTGAAGATCTTGTGGATATCTATGAAGATGAGAGTGCTATTCATCATATTTTTACCGTTGCCTCTTCCCTTGATAGTTTAGTTGTAGGGGAAACACAAATAGCAGGTCAACTCAAAGATGCTTTTAAATTCTCTATAGAAAAAGAGTATTGTGCTCAAAACCTCTCAAGGGTACTTCACTATGCATTTAAATGTGCAGCAAGGGTAAGAAACGCCACACAGCTTGGGAGTGGTTCAGTCTCTGTAGCTTCAACTGCTGTTTCTCAAGCCAAAGAGATCTATAAACAAACAAACGGAGTAAGGGCTTTAGTAATAGGTGCTGGAGAGATGAGTGAGCTTGCCTGTAGACATCTTTTGCGATATGGATTTGATGTGGTGATCTGCTCAAGAGATATGAAAAAAGCAAGAGTTCTAGCCCACTCAATTATAAGTGATGGCAATGGGGCACAGTACTCTCATGAGCAAATAGAGGTGCGTCCTTATGATGAGCTTGAAAAGCTTCTTAACTCAATGCGACTCATGATTACCGCAACAGCAGCTCCTTATCCTATTATTAAACCGCATATGGTAAAAGAGTATGAGTACACAAGAAACTGGTTTGATATAGCACTTCCTAGAGATATTGAAAATATGGAGATTGAAGGGGTCAATATCTATAGTGTAGATGATCTTCAATGTATAGTAGATGAGAATATGGAGCTTCGAAGTGAACAAGCAAAAGAGGCATTTGGTATCGTAGGAGATATGACCAAAGAGTTTTTCTCCTGGCTTAATACTCTTAGTGTAGAACCAGTAGTCAAGGATATACGACAAAGATGTGATGAGGTGATAGATAAAAAGATCCAAATCGCTTTGAAAAAACACTTTATTGAAAAAGAGCACCAAGAAAATATTAAAAAATTGTGTCAAAGTGTGATGAATGAGTTTTTACATACACCAACCATACGCCTTAAAGAGGCTTCAAAAGATGTTCACGGGGATGAGGTGCTAGAGGTAACTAAAAACCTTTTTGATCTTTAGTCTAATGGAATAGTTATGATCTCTATACTTATTTTTTTTGCTGGGGCTATGTTTGGTTCATTTTTCAATATGCTTATTTACCGATTGCCAAATGGTGTATCTCTTACAAATCCAAAGCGATCGATCTGCCCAAAATGCAATAGCGTGATCAAGTGGTATCACAATATCCCTATCATCTCCTACCTATTTTTAAAAGGGAAGTGTGGGTATTGTGGTGTTTCTATCCCTCCGCGATATCTTTTTGTTGAGCTTATTACCGCTTTTGTTACCCTTGCTGTTTTTGCAAAGTTTGGTTTGAGCTTAGAGTTTGTTTTATATACTTTGGTGTTTTATTTATTGATTATTTTATCATTTATCGATTTTGATTTTAAGGCTGTGCCTGATTATCTTTTGATACTGGTTTTGCTGAGTAGTTTAGCTTCCCAATATGAAAATCTCCTCCAAGCTTTGACCCACGGGATGCTTTTTGCTGGGGGTATAGTGCTATTAGAGCTTTTTGTCACCTACTATATCCAAAATATCAAATCAAAAATTACCAAAGATAAAACCCTAGAAGATCAAAAAGCACTAGGGGATGGGGATATCCCCATAGTCGCTTCTATAGGGGTTGTTTTGGGAGTTGAGCTAGGGATGGTAGCACTATTTCTAGCAGCACTTTTTGCTATGCTCCCTTCTGTTTATAATAAAATCTTTCAAAATGATATAGAAACCCCATTTATCCCTTATCTTAGTCTTGGATTTTTGAGTGCTTTTTTATTTGGAGAGAAGATTTTGTTTTTTCTTTAAAAAGCAAATTTGATCAAATATGACAATTATTTTACAAAGATAGATTATAATGGCAAAAAATCAAGTAAAAGAAGAGAAATATATGGATGTTTTACTTATAGAAGATGATATACAACTCAATACAACAATATCACACTTTCTTCAGTTTAATCAGTTTGTGGTGACTTCACTAGGTGATGGAGATAGAGCCTTAACATTAATCGATGAGAAGAATTTTGATCTTTTTATAATAGATATTAATATCCCAAATATTAATGGGATAGAGCTTATAAAATATATTCGTCAAAAAGATGTCGCAGTTCCTATAATCATGATCACAGCATCTTTAGAATTGAGCAATTTTCAAAAAGCTTTTGAAAATGGATGTAATGAATATATCAAAAAACCTTTTTATTTAGAAGAGCTAGAGATCCGCATCAATAACCTTTTGA
>JAGYNS010000123.1 GCA_018399655.1 Campylobacterales bacterium | reverse complement strand
ATCGAGATGACAACACAACCAATGGTAGAAAAGATGATTAGTACCGTTGATAATATGGCAACTGCGGGATTTGTAACAGAAAATGCTGTACGCTATGCAAAAAGGGAAACAGCAAAAAATGAAACACCAACACTACTTGGAATGTTAAAGTTACTCAAAGATAAAGATACAAGAAAAGGGTTGGCTTTTGTTCTTCATCTTACTAAAGGGATTGGGAAGCAGCTTTAGTCAATCATCTAATACAGGGAGATATAACTGCTCCCTCTTGTAGTTATTCCTCCTGAATTGTCCAAATAAATTTATCTTTATCAAATCCTAATTTTGGTAATTGTGATAAGATTCTATCTTTTATTTCATCACTAATTGTCTTTGTACGACTTAAAATCCAAAGTAATTCTCTACTAGGACTTCCCACAAGTGCATAGCTATAATCATCAGCTAAGTCTAAAATGTAATAATCCCCATAAAATGGTCTAAAAAAACTCACTTTAAGTTTTGAGTTTGTACTATCTGTAGCATAGGCTGTCCCTGTTGCTTCTTTTTTCTTGTCTGTTTCTATCATAGTGCATCTATTGATCACTTTGATATCTCCATCATCTTTTATCTCATAAGTAGCAGTGACATTTTTACACCCTTTTTCAAAAAAGTGCTCAAATCGTGCTATTTCATACCATGTTCCTTTATATTTTTCGATATCAACACTTTTAACTGTTGGCAACTCAGGGTATTTTGAACTACACCCTAGAAACATAAATGATATTAAAGCTATTAGAATATATTTTTTCATTTTTTATCCTCGTAAAGTTTTTAGACTTAATTAATATTATAATAGATAAAAGTAGCTTTTCATAGAGTTAAGATGTTGTTTGATAAAATTTGATAGTAATTGAAAAATATAGAGGTATTTTGTAACTAATTTGTCACCGTTTTACTTTATAATTAACACTTATAAAAAAGGTAGGAATTAATGTTTCAAAATATCTCTATACAGAAGAAGTTTATCCTGATAGCTTCGCTAATCTCATTCGTCGCACTTGTTGGAAGTTTTGTAATTTTAAACTTTTACAAATCAAAAATTGCTTCAGAGGTGTATATAACGACACAAAAAGAGTTGCAATCAAAGATTGAACAAAGCTTGAAACACAAAAAAGAGATAGGAATAACCAATGCAATCTCTATTGCCAATGATGGGCGTGTGAAGAAAAGTATTACAACAAATGATCGCCAATGGGGAATAATGACTTTAAGTAAAATCTCCAAAGAGTTTCAAGAAAACACCTCTTTTAAAAATGTCAAAGTACATATTCACACACAGCATAATAAATCTTATATAAGAGCATGGGCTCCTAATAAGTATGGTGATGATCTAAGCTCTTTTAGAAAAAGTGTTGTTCAGGTGAATGCGACACAACAGCCAATTACAACTTTAGAGCTAGGAAAAGCAGGTTTAAGCTTACGATCGGTTGTCCCTGTAAAAGATGATGATGGGATCCATATAGGTTCTTTAGAGTTTATTCAAGGGTTAAATTCAGTAGCGAAAGATTTTGACGCACAAAATGATGCTTTTATGCTATTGCTTGATACTTCAAAGCAAAAAACAACTACATTTGAGACTTTGAAAAAATTTCATCAATTTGCCATATCACAAAACTTTATCAATCAAGATTTTTTAGATGATGCACAAAATATCAAATTAGAAGAGATGTTTAAAAAAGGGTATACCGTAAGTGATAACTATTTTTACACCTATGCAGCCGTTGAGGATTTTGAAAACAACAAATTAGGTATTTATCTCACTGCTCGTCCTTTATCTATAGTAAACGCAACAGTAGATGAAGCTCAAAAACTTATAAGCTTGGCTTTACTTATGCTTGTTATTTTTGCAGTTGTTACACTTGTTTCTACTATTTATAATCTTCGCCAAACAATTATCAAGCCTCTTGAACTCCTCTCTGATTCACTGATTGCTTTGATGAACTATAAAAGTGCCAATCAAGATATCGAGATAAAAAACCATGATGAGATAGGAACAGTTGCACACCATTTTAATCTATATATGAATAAATTAAGAGAAACCATGAAAAAAGATTTAGCAGTTGTAGAAGAGGTTGATAAGGCTATTCAAATGGCAAGAGCTGGTTTTTTTGTCTACACAGTCAATGCTTCTACTGACAATCGATCTACCAATGATCTAAAAAACTCTGTTAATGCGATGATCAAAGATTTGGGTGAGAAGTTTGATGCGATAGATCAAGCACTTATTGCCTATGGAAATGCAAAATTTGATTATCAGTTTGATGTAAAAAACACCAGTGGGACTATTGGATCAATAGTATTTGGAACAAAAGCTATAGGGAGCAATATCTCCGAACTACTTGCTACAATATTGCAAAGTGGTGAACAACTTTCAAACAATATTGATATCCTTTCTACTTCGGCAAACTCTTTGTCAAGATCTGCCAATGAACAAGCTGCATCGCTTGAGGAAACTGCAGCAGCAGTGGAGCAGATATCTGGAAATATACAAAGCAATAATACCAATGTAAAAAAGATGGAGGATCTTTCCAACGAAGTGACCCAATCAGCTATTAGTGGACAAGAGCTTGCAAAACAAACTTCACTTTCTATGGAGGAGATTAATACTCAAGTAAGTGCAATCAATGAAGCGATTAGTGTAATTGATCAAATAGCATTTCAAACCAATATCTTAAGTCTCAATGCCGCAGTTGAAGCAGCAACTGCTGGAGAAGCTGGAAAAGGGTTTGCCGTAGTTGCCCAAGAGGTGCGAAACTTAGCTTCAAGAAGTGCCGAAGCTGCCAAAGAGATAAAAGAGCTTGTAGAACATGCTCATACAAAAGCACTCTCAGGGAAAAAAATAGCTTCGCAAATGATCGATGGATATAATGTTTTAAGTGAAAAGATTGGGGAAAACAAGCAGATGATAGAGCTTGTCTCTACATCTTCAAAAGAGCAAACAGCGGGGATAGTACAAATAAACAATGCGATCAATACCTTAGATAAAAATACCCAAGAAAATGCAAATGATGCTTCCAATATAGACCAACTTGCCCAAGGGGTCGCAAAACTTTCACATAGACTTATAAGTGTAGCAAAACAAGCAAGTTTTCGAGAAGAGGCAAAAAGACAAGTGTGTGATATGGATATGGTCTATAAGCTCAATAGACTTAAGCTTGATCACTTAAACTTTAAAACAACAAACTTTATGAAACTCAATGAGCGAAGTTCGTTTAAAGTAGCTACTGAAAAAGAGTGCCATTTGGCAAAATGGATAGCTGAACAAGAGGCAAACAATGCTTCATATACCAAAACACAAAACTGGAAAGAGCTCAATGAGGCTCATGCAATAGTCCATCAAACTGTTCAAAAATATATTGATCAAAATGCTAAAAATGATTCAAATGAACACCTTTTGGCTATTGGAAATGAGATAGAAGAAGCAACAGGAAGAGTTTTTAAATCACTCAATAAAGTAAAACAAGAATACTGTGCAAAATTACAACAAGGGGAAGGTAATGATTAAGAAAAAAGTAGCAATTGTAGATGATGAGGTTAGTATTTTAGAGATGTTAGAGAGATTTCTTTTACGAAGTGAAAAGTTTGATATAAAAACTTTTAGTGATCCAACAGTTGCAATGAATGAAATAAAAAGTGATCCTTATGATCTTATACTTTTGGATATTATGATGCCTCAGATGGATGGGATTGAGTTTTTAGAGCAGATTAAAAAGCTTCAACCAAATAGTAAAATAATTATGATGACAGCATATTCTACTATGGACAAGGTGATTGATTCTAATAAAATAGGGGCGGATGATTATGTAACAAAGCCATTTATTAGCTTAAGAGACATTGAAAATAAAGTCTTTGATCAATTAGGGTACTAAAATACCCTATGAAAAATAAAACTTTTCATAGTTTGTAACGAATACTTATAAAAATGTCGTTATAATACTTCTTAAGATGATAAGACGACATTTAAAAAATACCCATAAACAGGAAAAAATACAACAGTTTCTAGAAAAGTATAAAGTCCCTAAGGAATATATCTCTACTACAAGAAAGATGATTGGAAGGGGTGCATTTATTGGATTGTCTATAGCGATGATCCCTATGCCTTTTCAGATGCTAGCGGTGCTTGCCGTTGCCCCTTTTTTTCGATTTAATGTAGCGGTGGCTTTGGTGATGTGTTGGGTAACCAATCCTATTACAATGCCCTTTGTTTACTATATAGAGTATATCACTGGAAGCTTTTTTTTAGGAATAGAGCCTGGCAATGTCAGACTTACCGTTGAGTGGTTTCAAAACAATTTTAAAGATATTGTTTTTCCATTGTATCTAGGAGCATTGTTTTACGCTATAGTACTTCCTTCGATAGTGTATTATGTGATCACCCATTTTTGGAAAAGGTCTGTGTATCAAGATCGAACGAAACCTAGAAAATTTTTTTCAAAGGATGAAACACTTGAACAATAATAGCAACTTACAAAAGCTCCTTTTTTTCTCTATAGTTTTGTACAGTGTGCTAGTAGTGGTAATATTTAGTCTTATG
>JAGYNS010000122.1 GCA_018399655.1 Campylobacterales bacterium | reverse complement strand
TTTGTCAAAGCATTAAAAGTGGTACTTTTCCCTACATTTGGAAGTCCAACAATCCCTACACCTAATCCCATATATTAGTTCCTTTTTTATAGTATTCAAATTTGTTTTTTATGGTCGCATTATAAACAAAAAAGCCAAAGAGAGAGATAAAACCTTTTTTATCAAAATTTACAGCTCTCCTCTAAATGCACGATCTAAAATGGATATGTCAAATTTTTATCATTTTTTTGACATGTTAAGCTTATGTGTAAAGATTTTGTTCTTTTCTTTACATCTTGAGTTATGGTTTGTATGGGCATAGTTTTTGCATAGTGATTGAGTGAGTTAAATAGATTATTTTCATATAAAAAGGAGCCTTTATGGCAAAAACACCATTTAACCCAGATAGTTTTGATATTGATTTAAAAGTAAAAGATGTGGTTGAAAAGTTTCCATTGCTTTTAGAGTTTGATTATCAAAAAGTAAGTTTAAATGAAGAGCTTATAAAGTTGAATTATGAAGTAATATCTCCCGATTATGAGGATAAAAAATACTCCTCTATTGAGGAGTATTTGGAGATTGACTTAGATTATATTGTATAAGGGTGTCAATTCTTTTATTCGCTTCTAAAATACGCTTTTTTGGGATAATTTCATCTTGAACCAAAGCATAAATAGTCTCAATGATCTCTTCTGTGTTTGTAAAGCTAAGTTGATTGCCAAATAAAACCATATCAACTCCAGAGTTTATAGCAAGAGCAAGTGTTTGTTGAAGATTGTAGTGTGAACTTATCGCTTTCATTTGAAGATCGTCACTGATTAAAACACCTTCAAATCCAAGCTGTTTTCGTAGCAAAGTGGTGTTGATATTATAAGAAAGTGTTGCAGGGTAGGTGTGATCAAGGTTTTTATTAAAAACATGAGCACTCATTATCATCCCACTATATTGATCTTTGATAAGTTCTTTGTATGGATCAAGCTCTTTTGGACTCCAAGTTTGAGTGATATCCACAAACCCTTCATGGGAATCTGCTAAAGAGGAGCCATGCCCAGGGAAGTGTTTGAGTACAGAGATCACTTGATGTTTTTTTTGGGAGTTGATCATAAGTTTTGCATAGTGAACTACTTTTTTTGGATCCTTTCCATAAGATCTTTGCAGTCCATAGATCACTTTGTTTTTTGACTCAAGAGCGAGATCAACGACAGGTGCAAAGTTTACATTTATCCCCATATTTTGAAGCATTTTTGACTGCTCATCATAAAGCTTTTGAACGGTTGTATCATTTTTTATACTTATTTGTTGTGCTGAGGGGGCTTTTATAAAGCCATCTCTTGGTTTGAGTCTTGCCACTTTTCCACCCTCTTGATCGATGGAGATAAGAAGT
Source organism: Campylobacterales bacterium (assembly GCA_018399655.1). GTDB lineage: Bacteria > Campylobacterota > Campylobacteria > Campylobacterales > Arcobacteraceae > JAIOSF01. The sequence goes on along the minus strand of JAGYNS010000122.1, from coordinate 3,358 downwards.
GGTTTTTGAGCATAATTTTGAAGCATTTGGGTGAGTGCTTTGAGCTGTTGTGGGGATTCGATATTTTTTATTTTTGTACGATCAGAGTAAAATCGGTCAAATAAAATCACTCCCCCTAGGGGATATTTTTCAAGATCTTTTACAATAGAGGAGTTTTTATCTATGGTGTGCATATCAAAGCCAATAACAATCATCCTTGCTATTTGGTTTTTAAGTGTTTGATCAGTTTTTTGTGTAGCAAATACAAAAGGGACAATGATAAATAGCAGTGTAACAGTTAAGATCTTTTTAGCCATAGGAGTTACTTTTTTCTCGCTTTTAAATAGGCTCGTTTGGGAGCTGGATACCCTTCGACAGTTTTTGATTTATCATTTTCATCTAAAAAGTGATCCAAGCTTTGTTCAAAGGTCCAAGGAGTCACACGCTGTTCATCACTATCTGTTTGGGTTATCTCAATAAGTTCAACATCTACAAATCCTGCACGATTGAGCCAGTTTTTAAAACAGTTGACCGTAGGGATAAAATAGATATTTGGAATTTTAGCGTATCGTTCCGCTGGACAAAGAGCTACCTCCTGCTTTCCATCTATCATAAAGCTATCTACTATGATCTCCCCGTTGGGATTTAAAGCACGGTTGAGAGATTTTAATGCGGATATTGGATCACTTCTATGATATAAAACACCTAGCATAAAGATAAAGTCAAATTTATGCTCATAAAACTCCAAGTGTTCAACCCCTAGCATCTCATATTTTATATCAGTTTTTGCAAAATAGTTGATAAAATCAAATTGTGTTTTAAAAAAAGGGGATGGATCAAACCCTACCAATCGTTTTGGTTGATCTTCAAGCATACGAAACATATAGTAGCCATTGTTACACCCTACATCTGCTACTATTTTATCTTTGAGATTAAAGTGAGGTCTTAAAAGATTGTATTTTTTATTGCTTTGCCATTCACTATCTATTTGTAGACCTTGTATATCAAACGGTCCTTTTCTCCAAGGGATGAGTGCCTTTGCTGTTTTTTCAAGGAGTTCTTTTTCATTATTATTTAGATTGGAGTTACTTTTAAGTGTAAGCCAATCGGTAGGTTCTAAAAAATATTCATACTTATCAAATTCTTTTAAATTCTCAAGTACTTCTCGAAGTGGCTTGATATTTTTCCACTCTAGCCATTTTGCTCTTTGTTTTCTAAGTTGTTCTAAGTTCATTGATTATTTTACCACAAACCAAGGGTTTAAAAGATCTTGTTTATTGTAAACAACAGGATCTTTACTATCAAATTGATAGGTCATCTTCCCAGCTTCTCGAACTATTGCATCTGCAGCTGCTGTATCCCACTCCATAGTTGGAGCTAGTCGTGGGTAGATATCGGCACTTCCTTCAGCTACCATACAAAGTTTGAGTGAGCTTCCAATACTTACTTGCTCTATCTCATTTGTTTCTAAATCATCTATAAATTTTTGTGTTTCACCTGAAAGATGAGATTTAGAAGCTACCACTTTGAGCTTCTCTTTTGGACGCATATTGATAGTCATAGGTAAAGGCTGGTCATTTTTAAAAGCTCCTTTGTTTTTTTGAGCGTAGTAAATATCATCAAGTGCAGGGGCATATACCACTCCTGCAACTGGAGTATTTTTATAGATCAAAGCAATATTGATAGTAAATTGACCATTTTTTTTGATAAACTCTTTTGTTCCATCAATAGGGTCTATACACCAATAGTATTCCCAGTTTTTTCGTATCTCATAGTCTGTTTGTTTATTCTCTTCACTCATGATTGGTGTATCTGGGTAAAGACTGGTCAAAGTATCACAAATAATACGATTTGCTTTTAAGTCTGCTTGGGTTAAAGGGGAACTATCCTCTTTATATTCTACATCAAAATCTTTTTCATATATTTTCATTATCTCAACACCAGCAGCTTTTGCAATCTTACATATCTGTTTTATATCTATTTTTTCTATCATTGTTTCCTCTTTTAGTTATATTGTTTATTATACAAAAATTCCATTTACAATAAGCTTCCTGCTAAATACCCACTACTAAATGCCCATTGTAGATTATAGCCTCCGCAAGGTCCATCTATATCTACAATCTCTCCTGCAAAATACAACCCTTTTATAAGTTTGCTTTGCATAGTTTTAGGGTCTATTTGCTTTATACTTACTCCACCTCTTGTGATCATCGCCTTTGCAAATCCATCATGACCTACAATAGTAAAAGGGGTCCAGGCCAATAATTTGATAAGCTTATCTTTGCTATTCCCTTTTAGATTTTTGTAGTTTGTCTTTGGATCAATATCACATATTGCACATAGTTGATTCAATACACTTTGGGGAAGTAGGGTGCCAAAGCCATTGTGTTTTTTGAGGTACTGTATTATCTCATCTTCGCTCTTTCTTGTCATATTTATCAAAATGGGTACTGCGTCAAGTTTTTCTAAAAATGGGGTGATCTCTCTAGCAAAGTCAAGTATCACAGGACCTCTTAATCCATTTTTAGTAAATATAAGATCCCCTGTAGCTTGTAGCTTTTTAAGCTTTTTATTTTCTAAGTTCACTTTTATGGTAGCTTTTGCAATAGTATTAGCTGTACAGTTTGCTTGCCAAGTCTCTTTCGTATAAAGTGGCATCATAGCTGGATAAAGCTCACTTATGGTGTGTCCTAGATCTTTTGCTATTTTAAGTCCTTCCCCCGTTGCTCCAAGTTTGGGGTAGCCTAGTCCTCCAGTTGCTAAAAGTAGATGGGAACTTTTAAAAGTTCCTTGTGTGGTTTGTATCCCTTCTATACACTCTTTATTTGTGAGTATAGTTTCTAGCTTTGTATTGAGTTTTATATCTACACTTAACTTTTTGAGTTCATTTTCCAAAGCTTGGAGTATGGTGTTTGAGTTGTGAGTTGTAGGGAAGATTCGAAACCCATCAGGGCTGTGTGTTTCAACACCTATAGAGTGAAAAAAGTTTGTAAGAGCTTTATGATCAAAAGCTTTTAAAGCATCTAATAGAAACTTTCCATTGCGACCAAAAGCTTGCATAAAGGGTTCATTGTCTAAAGTATTGGTAAGATTGCATCTTCCCCCACCTGTGGCTTTGAGTTTTACTCCTAAACTATCAAGCTGTTCACATAGAAGAACTTTTTTATTATTTTGTGCTGCTGTTATTGCTGCTATTTGACCAGCAGCTCCAGAACCTATCACAATAAGATCATACGGTTTATTCATAAATGAGATTTTACATTGAAAAACTTTAATGAAGCTTCTTGAGCCCAACTAATTAAAAGAGGCTATATTTTAAAATAAACTTCTTTAGATATAATCATTTTTTATTTTCAATTGATTAACATTAATCCCTTTA
>JAGYNS010000121.1 GCA_018399655.1 Campylobacterales bacterium | reverse complement strand
AATCAAGCAATAAAAATTAGAAAAGCAACAAAAAAAGATATTGAATTTATCCGTGATCAGTTTATTGATCATTATAGTGATGCTGTTACAGAATTAGCATATAAAAATGATTATGAGCTTTTAATAGCTATTATACTCTCTGCTCAATGTACAGATAAACGGGTGAATATCATTACACCTGCATTGTTTGAAAAGTATCCAACACCTAAAGAGTTAAGCCAAGCTAATCTTGAAGAGGTAAAAGAGCTTTTAAAAAGTTGTAGTTTTTTTAACAATAAAGCGAAAAATATTATTGCAATGGCACAGTCGGTACAAGAGTTGCATAATGGAGAGATTCCACACGATACAAAAGAGTTAATTAAGTTAGCAGGGGTTGGGAATAAAACTGCCAATGTATTTATGATAGAAGCAGTTGGGGCAAACCTTATGGCTGTGGATACTCATGTGTTTCGTGTGTCACATAGATTAGGCTTAAGTGATGCAAAAACGGTGGAAAAAACAGAACAGGAGCTTGTAAAAAAGCTTAAAAATGATTTGCATATTTTCCATCAAGCGATGGTGCTGTTTGGGCGATATATATGTAAAGCGGTAAAGCCTGAGTGTGAAAAATGTTTTTTAACTCAAGTGTGTAAAACGAAAAAAACTTTTAAGGTGGGATGATATTGTGACAAGATATATTGCAGTTTTTGTGGGAGCTATTTTTATTCTATTTTTATCTGGATGTAGTACAAAAAACACACAAGAACCGATTGGGCAAGGTATGGTTCAAACCAATGAGGTAAAAGATCCATTTTTAGATGAGTTTAATGATGAGATGCAAGTGGAAAAACAAAGTGATCCATTTGAGGGGTACAATAGGGTAATGACCTCTTTTAATGATGGGGTTTATACCTATGTTCTTATCCCTGTTGCCAAAGGGTATAGATCAGTTACCCATGAAAAAGTTCGTGACTCTATTTCGAACTTTTTTTCAAATCTTTATACACCTATTAGTATTGCTAACAATATTTTGCAAGGAAAATTTCAAGACTCTGGAACAGAGCTTGGAAGATTTTTGATCAATACCACTTTGGGTTTTGCAGGGTTATTTGATGTTGCAAGTGAACAGTTTGAAATAGAATCAAAAAAAGAGGACTTTGGTCAAACTTTAGGCGTTTGGGGATTTGGAAGTGGTCCCCATATAGTTTTACCCCTTTTAGGACCATCAAATGTAAGAGATATTGTTGGGATTTTCCCAGATGCTTATATAAATCCTGTGGATTATTATGAGAGTAGAAGCTATAATCTACTCAGTAACAAAACTGAATCAACAGGGGCAAAAGTATTTGATAGGGTTAACTACACAGCTATAAATGATGGGCAATATGAAAAGATGAAAGAGGATGCTATAGATCTGTATCCTTTTTTAAGAAATACTTATGAACAATACCGAACCAATCAAATTAAGGATTAAATAATGAAGATAATAAAACTATTTTTACTATTAGGGATTTTTTTGCAACTAGCTTTTGCAAACGATACTGCGTATGTAGAACAAAAGTTTCAACAAAAAATAGATGAAGTTGTATCTCTTGTAAGTGATAAAGAGTTACAAAAAGAGGAAAGAAATGGGAAAATAGTCAAAATATCGGATCCAATATTTGATTTTGAATTGATGGCAAAAATCAGTTTAGGACAAAAATGGCGTACCCTTTCAAAAAAGGATCAAGATAGATTTATTGAGCTTTATGTGGAGCGGATGAAAAAATCTTACTCTTCCAAACTTGACTCTTATAGTGGAGAGAAGATTGAGATCACAAAAATAGAACAACTAAGAGATGATCGAATAGTTTTGATAAGTAACTTAGTTGCAAGCGATAACACATTTGAAGTTCTTTATAAATTTTACAAACCAAATGGATCTAATCCTAATAAACTTTTGTGGCTAATTTATGATGTAGAGATTCAAGGGGTGAGTATCTTAAAAACAGATCGAGCACAATTTTCTGAGTATTTGCAACAAAATAGCATTGATGATCTTATGGCTTTGCTTCAAAAGTAGTTAGAACCGAATGCTTCAAAAGTTTTATCAAAAATATCTTTTAGCATACCCAAAAGTGGTATTTACAGCTATTTTAGTAGTATTTGTAAGTTTGAGTTTTTTTGCAACGAAGCTGGAGATAGATGCAAGTGCTCAAACTTTGCTTTTAGATGGAGATAAAGACTTAGAGTTCACACGAGAGATTGGAAAAAAGTTTACTGCACCAGATTTTTTGATCGTAACATATACGATTAAAGATAAAAATTTACTCAGTGAAGAGAACCTAGAAAAGATAAAGCTACTCCAAGATGAGATAAACTCACTAGAACCTGTTGATACAATCACCTCTATTTTAAATGTTCCGTTGTTACAATCGCCAGCTCGACCCATAAGTGAAGTTGTAGATGGTGTTAAAACAATTACAAGCCAAGGGGTTGATAAAACACTTGCAAAACAGGAGTTTTTAAATAGTCCCATATATAAACAAAATCTTGTAAGTGATGATTTTCAAACAACTACCCTTTTGATAAATATTAAAAGGGATACAAAATATTTTGAACTTTTAAAGCAAGATGATCCACAAAAATTGAAAGAGTATAGAGACAAATCAAGAGAAGAAACTCACCAATTTATTGTAACCATTAGAAGCTTATTAGCTGAATTTGAAAACCAGCAGGGGGTACAGCTTCACTTAGGTGGGGCAATGATGATTGCAGATGATATGGTAGAGTTTGTAAAGTATGATCTACAAACTTTTAGTATCGTTGTGGTGCTTCTTTTGATAGTGATTTTGTATATTTTACTAAAAGAGATAAAGTGGATTTTTATTCCACTTTTTATTTGTATGGTTTCTATAGTTATGACAAGCGGATTGTTAGGGTTATTTGGGTGGGAGATTACTGTCATATCCTCCAATTTCATCTCTTTGCAACTTATTATGAATATGTCACTTGTGATCCATCTTATCATAAAATATAAAGAGCTCAGAAATGTTCATCCAGACTATTCACAAAAAGAGCTAGCTACACAAGCAGCTGTGCAGATGGCTAAGCCTTCATTTTTTGTAGTGATCACTACCATAGCTGGATTTAGCTCTTTGGTATATAGTGGTATTTTGCCAGTGATTAATTTTGGTTGGATGATGAGTGTTGGGATAATAATATCACTTCTTTTAACTTTTTTACTGTTTCCATTGGTAGTATCATTTTTTTCTAAAAGTAAAGATCATAAGAAAAAGCAAAAAGGGAAGGTATTTACCCACAAAGTAGCCTTATTTGCCCTTGCAAACAAAAAAACTATCCTTTTTTCTTCACTTATTGTAGTGGTTTTTTCTATGACAGGAGCTACACAGCTCAAAGTGGAAAATAGTTTTATAGATTATTTTAAAAAAGATACCGACATATATAAAGGGATGAAACTGATTGATCAAAAACTAGGAGGAACAACACCCCTTGATGTTGTGATCACATTTAAAAACAACAGTGACGATATAGAATCAATAAAAATAGAACAAACTGCCAATGATGATCCACAAATGGATATGCTTGATGAGTTTGCTGATGAGTTTGCTATGGATGAGCAAGACAAGTCTCAATATTGGTTTACCCAAACAAAGCTTGACACTATTAAAAAGGTACATCAATATTTAGATTCATTAGAACCAGTAGGAAAAGTTTTGTCTTTGGCAACACTTTTAGAGCTTGGGAAAACTTTAAATGAGGGGAAAGATCTTGATGGGGTAACCTTAGCACTTATGAACAACGAACTCCCTCAAAAGTACAAAGATATTATCCTCTCCCCTTATGTGGATATAGATAGTAATATGGCACGAATTAGTACAAGAATCATTGATAGTATGGAAGGATTAGAACGGGATAAGCTTTTAAAGCAAATAGATACAAAACTTCAAACTATGATCAATCCAGAATTTGAAGAGTATAGAGTATCAAATCTTTTAGTTATCTACAATAATATGCTTCAGTCTTTATTTGATTCTCAAATCAAAACAATAGCTGTGGTAGTACTGATATTGTTTATTATGTTTTTAATACTTTTTAAAAGTTTAAAAATTGCAATAGTAGCTATTATAGTCAATAGTATCCCTGTAAGTGTTATTTTTGGTGTAATGGGATGGTTTGATATTCCACTTGATATGATGACAATTACAATTGCAGCTATTAGTATAGGAATTGCGGTGGATGATACGATCCATTATATTCATAGATTTAACATTGAATATAAAGATCATAAAGATATAGTTTTAAGTATCCAAAATGCCCATAAAAGTATAGGGCGAGCGATGTTTTATACCTCTACAGTTATTATAGTAGGGTATAGTGTGTTGGTATTATCCAATTTTATCCCTACTATATATTTTGGATTGCTTACCATGTTGGCTATGTTTATGGCAATACTAGCAGATCTTTTATTGCTGCCAGTTCTTTTAGTTTATTTGAATCTCCTCTTTAATAGAAAGTCCAAACCCATTGATCCCCACAAATGAGTGTTTTCCTCCACTTGTAAGAAGCTTGATATGCTTGATCCCTAAAGAGTGTAAGATCTGAGCACCGATACCAAAGTCTTTTATAGTTTCACCATTTTCATTTTTATTTTCTAAAAATATCAATACTCCCCCTTTACTTTGTAAAAAGTTGATCGATTTTAAAAGAGAGTTGAGTTTGTTCTCATTTAAAAATAGATTGATATCAGGCTCTATAGTATGAAACTTTACTAAACTTG
>JAGYNS010000120.1 GCA_018399655.1 Campylobacterales bacterium | reverse complement strand
TGTTGCAGATAATGATATACAAGTAATACTTGAAAATAAATATAATAAAGAATTAAAATGATAGTTGGAATAGAAGGTAAAATAGAGAAAAAAGAGCCTACAGTGGTACATATCAATGTTAATGGATTGATATATGAGGTGTTTGTATCTATTAATTGTAGTAGTGCATTAATTGATACAAAAGCAAAGCTTTTAACGACTCATATTATTAAAGAGGAGAGTAGTAGTTTATACGGTTTTTTAGATATAAATGAAAAAAAGCTTTTCGATACAGTGATTAAAATAAATGGAGTAGGGCCTAAAGTGGCATTAGCAATTTGTAGTACCTTTACCCCAAGTAGTTTTGCAAAAGTGGTAGAAACAAAAGATATAGGTATGCTCAAAAGAGTACCTGGAATTGGTCCAAAAGGGGCAAGTCGAATTTTAGTTGAGCTAAGTGGTTTTGTGATCACTGATGAGAATAGTACTCAAGGAGCGTCAAGCTATGCAACTGAAGCAGTGATGGCTTTGGAGTCGTTGGGATTTAAAAAAGATCAAATCAATAAAGCATTAAGTGGATGTAGTGGAACAGACACCGCATCACTAGTAAAAGAAGCTTTAAAAAAATTACAGTAGAGTATAAAATATATGAAAAATAAGACTATAGCTATCGTTTTTGGAGCACAAAGTTATGAACATGAGATTAGTATTGTAAGTGCAATTGCTATGAAAAAAGTTCTTAAACCTCAATTAAAATTTATATTTATTGATTCAAACAGGGAGTTTTATGAGATTCCTAGTGATATTATTAGATCAAATCTTTTTAGCTCTGGTGGGTATAAGAAATGTGATAAGCTCTATTTAGAACAAAAAGGGTTTTATAAAAAAACATTTTTTGGGAAAAAAGAGCTTGGGTTTGATGTGGTTTTGAACCTTGTACATGGAGGAGATGGGGAAGATGGAGTTTTAGCTTCACTTTTTCGATTTTATCAAATTCCATTTATAGGTCCACGAGTAGAAGCAAGTGTACTAAGCTTTAATAAATATTTGACAAAGTTGTATGCCAAAGAGTGTGGTGTAGAGGTTTTACCTTATCAATATTTTACAAAAGATGATACAATAACTATTGATAAATTCCCTGTGATTATTAAGCCAGTTCGATTAGGAAGTAGTATTGGAATATCGATTGTTCACTCACAAGATGAGCTACAGTATGCTTTAGATGTAGCTTTTGAGTTTGATGAAGCTATTATCGTTGAACCTTTTAAGCAGGGGATCAAAGAGTATAATCTTGCAGGTGCAAAAATAGATGGTGAGTTTATATTTTCAATGTTAGAGGAGCCTCAAAAGGGAGCTATTTTGGATTTTGATAAAAAGTATCTTGATTTTAATAGAACCGACAAAGTGTGTGAAGCAAGTATAGATGAATCGTTGAAATACGATATCCAAAATTGCTTTGAAAAACTTTATAATCACTTGTTTGAAGGGGCATTGATACGATGTGATTTTTTCGTATTAGAGGGTGTTGTTTATATAAATGAGATCAACCCAATACCAGGAAGTATGTCAAACTATCTATTTGAGGACTTTAATAGTGTGGTTATAAATTTAGCACAACATCTGCCATCATATAGTCTTATACCTATACAGTATGAGTATGTCAATACAATTCAAAAAGCAAAAGGGAAAGTGTGATATGCAAAAATTGAATTTAGAACTAGCCGATCTTAAACAGTTGTACAACTATATAAGCGAGTCTATTCTCATTGTAGATCAAGATAAAAATATAGTGCTTGTAAATAAAACTGCACTTCAAAGATTTGAAGCTAATGAGGAAGATATGCTTTTTAAAAAAGCTACAGAATTTATCCCTGTGGATTATCAAGAGGTTATTTTTGATACTCTAAAAAATGAGGATGATCAATATTTTGAAGTTTTTTTAAAAAAAATAAGTAGTGCACTATTCCCAGCGTATGTGAGTGGACAACTTCTCCCTTTAAAAGATGCTACATATGGAATATTGACAGTTGTAGATGTAACAGAATTAAAACAAAAAGAGCAAGAGAAAGTAAAAAAGCTACGAAGTCATATTATCACACAAGCAACGACCCATGCACAAAAAGCAAGCCAAATCAAAGGGCAAAATACCTCAGAGATCATTGCGTTGCAAGAGGAGCTTGATATTGCAAAACATGAGATATTTAAGCTTGAGAAAAAAATCGATCTTTTTGAGAGAGAAAACCATATCCTAAATGCTCAGTGTGAAAAGATACAAGAGGAGTCTTTTAGTTTTGAGCAGGTTTTAGATAGAGAGATTGCTTTATATAAAAGATATGATAGAAAATTCTCTTTGGCGATTGTTGCTATTGATGATTATAAAACATTTTCAGAGCAAGTCAACAATGAAGCAAAAAAAGAGCTGATCTTAAGAGCTTTTAAAAAACACTTTAGAAGTACTATTCGAACTACTGATATTATCTACTATGAAAACTCAGGGTTGTTTTATATGATATTACCAAATTCTAATGATGTCAATATCACAGACCTTGTCAATAGATTGCTCCATGCAAAACGGATAGATACAAAAATAGTGGTAAATTTTAATTGTGGAATTGCCCATATTTATGAGCATGATACAAGAGATCATCTTATGTATCGTGCAAGAAAAAGTTTAGAGGAAAATGTAAAAGAAAACAACTATGTTAGAAGTCAGTAAAAAAATAACTAAACTTGTAGGGCAAACCAATGCAAAGTATGATCTTATCAAAGAGGGTGACAGGGTCTTAGTTGGTTTTAGTGGAGGAAAAGATTCTGTAACTCTTATCCATACCCTTAAAAGGATGCAGCGACATACTCCATTTAAGTTTGACTTTAAAGCAGTCACCATCACTTATGGGATGGAGGGTGAAGATGTTGATTTTTTAAGTGAACATTGTAAAGAGCATGAGATAGAGCATGAGATTGTGGCTACAGATATATTTGATATCTCTGTTGAAAAGGTGCGAAAAAATAGCTCTCTTTGTAGTTTGATCTCTCGAATGAGAAGAGGACATCTGTATACTTATGCCCTTGATAATGGATTTAATAAACTAGCTTTAGGGCATCATTTAGATGATTCTATGGAGAGTTTTTTTATGAACTTTTTTTATAATGGTGCAATGAGAGCTATGCCCCCTATTTATAAGGCTGAAAATGGTTTGTTTGTAATCCGCCCATTGATTTTTTGTAGAGAAAGACAATTAAGAGGATTTGCAAATGATCATGAGCTTGATGTGATTGGTGATGAGGGGTGTCCTGGTATGAGACTTGATCAGGAGCAAAGAAAATATATGAAAATGCCCCATGCAAGAGCAAACACAAAAAAGCTTTTAGAAAATCTTGAAAAAGAAAACCCAAAGATTTTTACTACGATGAAGGCTGCTTTTGAAAATATCCATATAGATTCATTTTTCTTAACAGAGCAAGAGAAAGAGGGATTATAGCCTTAAAGTTCTCTTCCATTCCAAAATACTATTTTATTTCTTCCTGTTTCTTTTGCTTTGTATAAAAGTTTATCAGCGTTGTTGATCGTTTCCTCTGTTGATTGGTTTTTAGATCGCAACTGAACTCCAGCACTAAATGTAACCTTGAGCTTAAGATCTTGATAGATAAACTTATTGTTTGTAATAACACTTTTTATCCGTGAAATATATTTTTCAAGCTCCATAGTTTCGTGATAGTGAAGAGCTACGATAAACTCCTCCCCTCCAAATCGTCCCACTATATCAGTATCTCGTGTAAGGGTTAAAAGAAGTGTTGCAAATGTTTTTAAAACTACATCCCCACACTCATGTCCATGGGCGTCATTAAGCTTTTTGAAGTGATCTATATCAAAAAAGATGATCGCATAATCTTGATTTTCTCTTACAAAAAGATTTTCAAATTTGTGAAGCTCTTTTTCATACGCTCTTCGATTTAAAGTTCCTGTTAAAAAGTCAAGCATATTTTGTTGTTTTGTTTTTTTGAGTTCTTTTTCAAGTTGTTGCACTTTTTTCTCTAATGCTTCCACCTCCTCTTGACCAGTTCGTAAGTTTTTATTGACACTTTGCATCTCATTTTCAATATTAATAGCTGCTTCTACAAGCTTACTTTGAAGTTTATTGAGCTCTGCTTTGTTGGAGTTGTTGATGTCGATCCCTTTGATCTTATCTTTGATACTTGTTACATTGTCACTTCCATTTTTACTACTATCAATGGCATCTGTTAAGTATTTGTTCATAAGACTAATAAGTCGGGCGATATCTGCAGTTTTTTGAGCCACTACTTTTTTATCTACTTCAAATCTTTTTTCTAAAAACTTCTCCATCTCTTGTTGGATAGAATCTTCAAAAATAAGTGATGGTGAATCACCTATTTTGATACAAAATGATTGAAGATCTTTATCAATAGTCAATGAGATTGAGGGTTGCAATGAGGTTTGAAGTATCTCAGACATCTTTTGAATATTGAGATTTGGGGCTCGTTGCAACAATAGATCAATAAGATCATAAATAGAATTTATTTTTTCTATATTTGAGTTTTCTATCTCATCTTTTGAAATTTTTGCTAAGGTTTTTTGAAAATAGGCACACTCTTTATCATCAAACTGATACTCTTTTGCCGCTTTGCAGTACTCTTTCATATAGTTTGATGGGGTGATATCTCCATTTTGAGAAGAGATGTTTTTTAAAGCAGTTGTAGAGATTTTACGAATATTTGCATCCATTAAGTTATCCTAAAAGTTTTTTAACCATCTCATTGATACGCTTTCCATCAGCTCCACCACCAACTTTTTCTTTAAACCCATCCAACCCCTCATTCCGCTCTTTCTTAG
>JAGYNS010000012.1 GCA_018399655.1 Campylobacterales bacterium | reverse complement strand
TGCCACTCTACACCTTTTTGGGTGATCTCTAGTTGTTCTGCTATCTCATTTTGAGTTACTTGAGGATTTTGTTTGATGAGATCTATTATCTTTTCCCTAGTTTTCTCCCTAGTTTTCTCCCTAGTTTTCTCCCTAGTTTCTCCGACCTTTGGGTTTTTAGCTTCAAACTCTATATCAAGCCCACTGGTAAGAGTAAACTTTGGCACCACTCCATTGTAGAGTTTTGAGCCTTCGATGATCTTTTCTATCCCTCTTCCCCATGACTCTATATATCCAGCTTTAAAAAAAGCATTGGCGATACCTGGATTGTGTGGTTCTGAGCGGTGAGAGACGACTAACTTTTGCACATCCCAACTATTTGGCATCACCGCACTGTTAAATATAAAAAGCTTATTTGGGTGTATCCCTATTTGTATAGGCACTCCACTTGAGTAGTCTTTGTGGACTATGGCATTGTGTACCGCTTCTCTTAGAGCATCTTCATCATAGTCGTAGTTTTCTACTCTGCTTTTTCCCTCATAGGATATCATCGCTTTAAGGTACTTGGTAAAAAGTAGATCAAGGACTTTTTCTACTTGATTAAAAAGATTTCCCTCTATCACATCATGGTAGAGTATATCTGCAGGGGTACTAAAATACCCTATCTTGATGTATGCTCCAGTGGTTGGGATCTTGCTCTCTTTGCCAAACAGTAGTAGTGCTGCTCTTTTGATATAGCCATTTTCAGTAAGCTTGAGTTTGTCTAGTAGCTCCGCATAGTCTTTTGGTATATCTTTTTTATCCATCCTTTTTGAGTCAATCGCTTTTTGTATAAAAAGCTCAAATGTATAAGGGTCAAGATCATCTATCGTGATTTGTGGCATCTCCACAGCATCCCATGTTTTTCCATAGTGTCTTAGCAAAAAGCTATTAAGAGTATTGCCTTTTAGAAGCTGATTGGTAGCTCCACTTCTTTTGTAGTAGTAGCCTTTATAGTTGATAGGGTTAGGGTGATGTGGTACACTTATTTTTATGATCTCTTTTTGCTCTATCGTCTCAAGAGATAGATCAGGGATGATCCCTAGTATATCGTTGATCTTATTGGGTAGATCTTCAAGAAGTTTTTTACTGTTTTTCACCCCTTGTACTTTTGCGTCATCATCTATACCTATATAAAGTGTTCCACCATCTGCATTTGCAAAACCACATATTTGTTTTAGATACTCATCTTTCCACAAAAGCTTAAACTCTGTAGTTTGGTTTTCTTGAAGTTCATTAATACTCATAAATTAAAGTCCAGTTTTTAGTATTTATTCTCATTTTTATTATACCTAATAGATCATTATTAAGTAGTGAAGTTATCACATTTTTTATAATAGTAGCATCTAAAACTGTCACAATATGTCAACATATTTTGCTATAATCTTACTAAAATAGAAAAAGGTTTTTTATGTCACTAAGCAATGCAAAATTAATCAGCACCACAAACCCAGCTATGAAAAGATATGAAGGTGAGTGTGGGAGTTTACAGTTTAGTGAAACTACAGCATTTTTTATAACCGATGATTTTGAAGATTTTGCTTTTAAAACCTCTATGTTGATGAATTACAAAAAAGAATTGTAGATACTATAGAAAATATGCGTGATATTCGAAATGAAAGTAGTTATGTCTTTATCTATACTTTTGAGGGGATCAATATAGCTGATCCTATTTTAAAACAAAATGCTGGGAAAAACCTTATCGATTTTAAAGATCCAAACGGCAAAAGGGTGATCAAAGAGCTTATTGATGTGTCAAAAGAGCAAGATGGTGGGTATGTAGAGTATGTGTGGAACAAGCCCACCACTGGGACACTTGTCAATAAAATCTCTTACGCTACCTCTTTTGAACCTTATAGGTGGATGATAGGAAGTGGGGTCTATCTTGATGATATTGAAAAAGTTTTAGATCAAAAAAAACGGGAATATAAGCAAAAAATTGTTGAATATATTCTTCAAATAGTGATGTTCGCAACGGCACTTTTTTTGACCTCAGTCGCTATATCTCGATATTTTACCTATCTAATAGAAAAAGATATAGATACCATAAAAGAGACTTTGAAAAATGTTTCAGTACAATATGAAACGATAAAAGTCGATAAGCTTTGTTTTAAAGAGTTTAAGCATATTGCTTACAATGTAAACTTGATGATAGATGAGCTCAAAGAGCTTAATTTTCATCTTGAACAAAAGGTACAACAAAGAACTCAAAAACTTCAAGAATCAGAACAGTATGCACAAGAGCTCGTAGCAAAACAGGATAAATTTATCAAAAATGCGATTCATGAAGTAAATACCCCTTTGAGTATTATTATTACCAATATTGATCTTTTTAAACTAAAGTATGGGGAAAATCGCTATTTAAGTAAAATAGAAGCGGGATCAAAAATTATCCACAATATCTACAATGATCTATCTTACTTGGTGAAAAAAGATCGTATAGAGTACCCAGATACCCATATAAACCTGAGTGAATTTTTAAAAGCTAGAGTTGATTTTTTTGAAGAGATCGCCCATGGAAATGGACTACGATTTGAATTAAAAATAGAGGATGAACTTTTTATAAACTTCAATGATACACAGCTTCAACGAATCTGTGACAATACTTTATCTAATGCAATTAAATATTCTTATGAGGAAAATAGCATAATCATAGCACTATACAAACAAAATAATAGTATAATAATGGATATACAAAATATAGGGGATACGATACAAAATCCACAAAGTCTTTTTCAAAGATTTTATAGAGAAAATGACTCTCGTGGTGGATTTGGATTGGGATTAAACATCATTCATGAAATTTGTGAAGAAAAAGATGTGAGTATCGATATAAAATCTCATAATCATATCACCCAATTTGTATATAAGTTTTGAAAAATAGGTTTTGATATATGAAAATATTTTTGCTAGAAGATGAGAAGATGTTACAAACATCTATTGTGGAGTACCTTGAAACACTAGGGCATCAATGTGTTGCAATCAACGATGGTCTTAAAGCTTGCAATCACTTAGAAAGCGAATGTTACGATCTTTTAGTACTTGATATCAATGTCCCTACATTAAATGGACTCAAGCTTTTAGAAAGGCTCAACAAAAGTAGATGCAACACCCCTGCAATATTTATAAGTGCTTTAGTAGATATAGAAAAGATAACCCAAGCTTTTGATCTTGGAGCAGCAGATTATATTAAAAAACCTTTTCATCTCAAAGAGTTGGCTTTGCGAGTTGAGAAAGTAGCAAATGAGCTTGATAAAACAAAAAGAGAGCATATTTTGTTAAGTCAAAACTACTCTTATATAAAAAAAGACAATAAGCTACTTTTTCAAGGAAAAGAGCAAATTCTCACCAAAAAACAGCATCTTATTATAGAATGTTTATGTCAAAATATAGGAAGTATCATCAATTTTGATATTTTTCGTGAATATGCGTGGCACAATGACTTTGTAAGTGATGCTACAATAAGAGCTGAGCTTAGTCGTCTTAGAAAGTCACTCAAAGAGGATTTTATCCAAAACCATAAAGGGGTAGGGTATAAGGTGGATAGATATAATATCTCTTTAAAGTAGTTTATTCATTAGTAACAAGACATAAAGTCTTGCTATTTTAGTCTTTTTTTTCAATATTTAAGCAAATCTAGAATTTGCTGATTTAACTGCCTCACTTAAAGACTGCCAAGCTGAATCCATCCCTGTTTTTAGATCTTCCCACGCATCACCACTAGCTGTTTTGATATTGTCAAGTTTTATTTTTGCTTGTTCTTGTAATGCTTTTAGATTGTCTATCTCTTTGTAGTATTCTAATTTCGTATCTGCTTCAGCTTTATTTGCTTTTATGTTAAGTTTTTCAATCTCTAGTGCAATTTCATCAAGCTGTGCTTGAAGTTTTTGTTCATATGCTTCTTTCATTCCCATAAAAAATCCTTTGTTACAAATTTCTACAAACTAACTATCAATTTGTAGTTATCTCAAAGGTACATCAAAGTAACTTAACAGCAAATGAATTATACAAACTGATTATATTTATAAATATTTAAGCTATTTAGTTATATGATTCAAAAAATAAATGAACGACGGTCATTCATTTTGTAAAATTTTCTATTTTGAAAGGAAAGATATTTGGCGATCATTGTAGATAAAGCACAAAAAAGACGAGATATAGCTCTAGCATCCAACGAACTTATTTTAGAAAAAGGGATCAAAAAGCTCACTGTTGCAGAGGTAGCAAAAACAGCAGGGGTTTCTAAAGGGAGTATTTACGATTATTTTCAAAACAAAGAGGATATCGTTTTTGAAGTTATCCGTATCAATATTGAAGAGTACCACAACGAGCTTATGGCAAAAATCAATGAAGAAAATAAATCTACAAGGCAGAAAATCTTATTTTTGTTTGATTTTGTTTTAAATGAAGAGGGGATATTTGATATTAAGCACAATTTTTACAAAGAGTATGTGAGTATCAATCTTTCAAGTGATAGTCAAGAGATGGTACAGTTTAATCTTGAGTGTTCAAAGTTTTTTAATGGTTTGGTCTCCTCATTTATAGAAGAGGGGATTGCAAAAGGGGAATTAGTGGAAAAATCACGAGATCTTATTCAAGGACTAAAAGCTTGTGAAAAAGGTTTTTTATTCTTTAAGTGGACTGAGAAAAAAGAGGTTGCAAGTGATTTTAGAAAGTTTTTAAACACAATATTTGATCTAATAGAGGTAAAAAAATGATACGAAAAATAGTTATGGTAATCGGTTTAGCAACATTAAGTTTTGCAGCAACAGACAAAGGTCCATCTTTGGTAAATACTGCAAAAGTAACAAAAGAGGTGGTGAATCCACTTGAGAAGTTTATAGGGACATTGAGTTTTTCACAAAGTTCCGATCTTGCAAGTGCAACCAATGGAAGTGTAACCAAGGTTAATTTTCAAGCAGGAGATAGAGTAAAAAAAGGTGAAATTTTAGTAGAGGTAGATAGTGACATCTTAAACGCCACGATCCAGTCAGCAAAAGCAAGTGTTGATCTAGCAAAAATCACACTAGAAAATGCGAAGAAAGATTTTAATAGATACAAAGAACTTATTGAACAAAAATCTATTTCACAAAAAATCTATGATGATAGTTTTACAAGTTTTGTAAGTGCCAAAGCAAATTTAGAAAAAACCAAAGCAATTTTACAAGAACTTGTAGTACAAAAAGATAAAAAAATGATCAAAGCACCATTCGATGGGGCTGTAGTAGCAAAAAGTGTAGAGATAGGGGAGTGGGTAAGTAGCGGAAAAATTATAGCTACAGTGGTAAATACTTCAAATATAGACCTTACTTTTAATCTTCCCTCTTCCTATGTGTATAAGCTCAATCGAGATCGTGAATATGATATAGAGCTCAAAGATAAAACAATTAGCTCAAAACTCTATGCGGCAATCCCTAAAGGGGATATACGAACACGAACATTTCCAGTAAAATTTAAAGCAAACCTTGATGATCTTTTTGTTTTTGATGGGATGGAGGTAAAGGTTTCCCTTCCACGAGATTTAGAAAAAGAGTCTTTAGTAGTTCCACGAGATGCTGTTATAAAAAGATTTGGTGGAGATATAATTTTTATAGAGAATGATGGAAAAGCGATGATGCTTCCAGTAAAAATCATAGGATACAATACTACAAGTGTAGCTATTGAAGCTGAGGGTTTAGTTGAGGGTGCCAATGTTGTTGTTAAAGGAAATGAGAGAATTTTCCCTGATCAACCTATAAAAATAATAAATAAGTAGGATAAATTATGAATCTAGTATCATTTGCTATACGAAATCCAGTTACTATTATTGTATCTGTCCTTATTGTTGTTATTTTTGGTTTTTTATCTTTAAATAAACTCCCATATCAACTGACTCCAAATGTAACAAAACCAGAGATCAAAGTAACCACTTTTTGGCCAGGGGCAACCCCATACGAGGTAGAGCGAGAGATTATTGAGGAGCAAGAGGATGCCCTAAAAAGTTTGAACAACTTGCTTGAATATGAGAGTAGTTCAAAAGATAATTATGGGGAGATCACTTTAACATTTACCCTTGATACAGACCTGCAAAAAGCCCTTTTAGATGTGTCAAACAAGCTCAATGAAGTGGGAAACTATCCAAACAATGTTGAAAAGCCTGTAATCAAAACAGCAAGTGCATCTCCTGTGATATGGAATATGCTTCAAACACAAGAGGATAATCCTAATCATATAGATAATTATAAAACATTTTTTGAAGATGAGCTTCGAGCTCATATTGAAAGGGTAGATGGGGTAGCTGATCTTATGACAGGTGGTGGTCGTGAAAAGCAGATGCATATTATTTTAGACACAGCTAAAATTGCAAGTTATTCATTGACTATTGATCAAGTGATCAACACCCTTCAAACTGAAAATGTGGATATCTCAGCAGGAACTTTGGATATGAGTAGAAGAAGTTACCGTGTACGAACGGTGAGTAAATTTAGCTCAATAGAAGATATTGAGAATATTGTTGTTTATTCAGATAGACAATCACGAATTAAAATAAAAGATATCGCAAAAGTGGAGTTTGGACTAGCAGATCCTAATTTTGTTGCAAAATTTTTAGGAAAAGATGGGATATTTTTTGGTGTGCAACCAAGAGGTGATGCCAATATTGTACAGCTCACCAATGATGTTGAAGCAGTTGTTAATAGCTTAAATGAGGGAATTCTAAAAGAAAAAGGTCTTAAGATAAAATGGTTGTATGACCAACGACCCTATATCGTAGGAGCGGTTGAGCTTGTACAAAAAAATATCATCATAGGTGGTGTTTTGGCAATATTTATTTTAACAATCTTTTTACGAGCAATCTCTCCCACTGCCGTGGTTTCTGTAGCGATTCCAATCTCTGTTATTGGTACTTTTATCATTTTAGAGATGATGGGAAGAAGTCTCAATACTATCTCACTAGCAGGGATCTCCTTTGCCGTGGGGATGCTTATTGACTCCGCCATTGTGGTTTTAGAAAATATAGATCGCCATAGAAAGATGGGAAAATCTATCGCAGATGCTGCGTATGATGGGACTATGGAAGTGTGGGGAGCGTTGATCGCTTCAGCTTCAACTACAGTAGCGGTATTTTTACCAATTATCTTTTTACAAGATGAGGCGGGGCAACTTTTTAAAGATATAGCAATAGCAGTGACCGCTTCAGTGACATTTTCACTTTTTGTTTCCATTGCCGTGATCCCTATGCTTTGGAAAAAGTTTGCTGGAATTTCAAGTAAAACAAAAAAAGAATCAACTGCAATGACGCGATTTGGAAATAAGATCGTAGATACAATTATGTATTTTGTTGAACTCTCTTTAAAGAATTTTGCTACAAAAGTGCTTACTATCGTATCACTAGCGATACTTTCTGTTGGAACTATATGGGCACTGTTTCCAAAGTTGGATTATCTTCCTCAAGGAAATAAGAATCTTATTTTTAATATTTTGATTCCACCTCCAGGGCTTTCATATGAGCAAAGATATGAAATAGGGGATTATCTTATGGAGCAAATGGAGCCTTATGTAGGGAAAGATGTAGATGGCTACCCTGGAATTAGTAGGCTTTTTTATGTATCAATGGGAGACTTTACTATTTTTGGTGGGACAAGTATGCATGAAGATAGAGCCAAAGAGCTGATCCCACTTTTTCAACCAATTGTCAATTCAGTTCCAGGTGTATTTGGGGTATCGATCCAATCGGGAGTATTTGAACGAGGGATTGGGGAAGGAAATGTGGTCAATGTAGATATTAGTGGCGAAAAAATTGAAGATATCGCAAATGTGGGAGCACAACTGTTTGGAGCATCTACCCAAGCTTTTAAAGGGGAAGCACAAATAAGACCCGTCCCCTCTATAGAACTTTTATATCCAGAGGTTCGAATATTGCCAGATCGTGACGCCTTAAAGTCTGTAGGGATGAGTAGTTACTCTTTGGGAACCACGGTAGATGTGTTGATGAGTGGGCGGAAAATAGGAGACTTTGAGCAAGATGGGAAAAAGAAAATAGATCTTACACTCAAAGCAGATGATGAGCAAATGGCAACACCTCAGGATATTTTAAATGCACAAATTGCATTACCAAACGGAGTCTTGACTCAAGTAAGATCTTTAGCAAGTACGGTTGATACTACAGGAATTAGTGAGATTAGGCACTACCAAGGGAAAAGAACTATTACCCTACAAGTTACACCACCTCCAGGTATGACCATCTCTGAGGCTATGGGGGTACTAAATGGTATGATAGAGGGGATGAGAGAGCAAGGAAAATTAGGAGACACAAAAGTACTTTTAAGTGGTACAGCTGATAAACTTAGCTTAACAATTGGATTGCTTAGTGAAAACTTTATATTAGCTATTTTGATCATCTACCTTCTTATGTCGGCACTTTTTGGAAATTTTATCTATCCATTGGTGATACTATTTACGGTGCCACTTGCCACTGCAGGGGGGTTTGTAGGGCTTAAGATGACCAATATCTTTTTAGCTCCACAGCCTTTGGATGTCCTTACCATGCTAGGGTTTATTATCCTAGTGGGGATCGTGGTAAATAGTGCGATTTTGATAGTGCATCAAAGTCTCAATTTGATCAAAAACGAAGGGATGGAGCACAAGCAAGCGGTACTAGAAGCCACAAGAAGTAGGATACGACCTATTTATATGTCCGCACTTACCTCTATTTTTGGAATGTTGCCACTTGTGTTGATACCAGGACCTGGAAGTGAGTTTTATAGAGGACTTGGATCGGTTATCACAGGGGGATTGGCTTTGAGTACATTTTTTACAATATTTGTAACACCAGCACTGCTGATGTTTTTTGTAAAAGTGTTAGAGGTTTCAAAATTAGTTCAGGCTCCAATAAAATAAGTTTAAAAAATTTATAAAAAGATGAAGAAAGTAATATTTATTTTTAGTATTTACAGGGCTCAATGTTTTTGCTTTGAATATACAAAGTGGCACATAAAAAAAGGCTGGCAGAAACACCGACTATGTTTAAAGGCGACAATAGTATAAGTTGAAGAGAAAGAGGAAAGTTTAAGAGGTTCTTATAGTAAATATTTGCCAAAGCAGATCTTCTTTATAGTTATAATGATAGAGATAGATTGATCACAGATTGGGAAATAGAAAAGATTCACTGCTACCTAATGTCTCTCGTACATCAGTGTCTGGATAGAGCTTATTAAACTCTTTTTTTAACTCATCTATTGCATAGCTTACATTTGCTGCCACTGCTATATTGATACTTCCTGCATATAATGAACCTACAAATAACAAACTTCCTAAAATAATTCTCTTTAACATAATTGTATCCTTTTCTTATTTTCCTATCATCACATCAGATGATTTGATAATCGCACTTACCTCATCTCCTGTTTTGAGTTCTAAAGATTTTACCGCATCACTTGTAATAACAGATGCGATCATATCTCCACCAATATCAATCACCACTTCACCGTTAACTTCCCCTAGTGTGATTTTTTCAATTTTCCCTTGAAACTTATTTCTTGCACTAATATTCAAAGTGAGATCTTTAGTAATTAGTACACTGCTTGATTTAAATATCGCTACAATCTCATCACTATTTTGAAGATTGAGATTTTCTATAGCACTATTTGTGATCACACTTACAAGAGAATAGCCACTTTTAAGCCTCATAAAAACAGAACCGTTTACTTTCCCTTTTTCAATATGTTCGATCACACCTCTTACTTGATTTCTAGCACTTATTTGCATAGATAAACTCCTTATAGATTTAAGGCTTCCTGTGTTAAAATCAGTCATCTTTGTTAGATGTGTTAAAAACTTCTGATGCTCTTTTTGTAATAATACAAAAGAGTCTAAAAGGTTTTTTCCATATGGGGTTAGTTTTGCCCCACCACCACCTTTTCCACCTGTTTCTTTTACGACAACTGCAGATGGACAAAGGTTGTTCATAGCATCGATACCATCCCATGCAGCTTTGTAGCTCATGGGAACCTCTTTTGCAGCTTTTGAGATCGATCCCACTCGCTCAATTGCTGCTAAAAGTTGTATCCTTTTTTCCAAAATCACACTATTATCAGAACCCAACAAACTTAAAGATGATGAAAATTCCACAAATACTCCTTATATACTTAGATATATAACGATTTATATAAAAATACAAACCGATAGAAAATACCTTGCAAGAATTGTACCGTTGTATAGATTAATATATAATGAAACTATTAAAAAAACCAAGAACAGATGTCCTTGGTTTCATATGCTTTTAATTAAGCGAAGATTATCTCACGCAATCAAAGAAGTAGTCTGTTTTTGCGATATCTTTTGTCTCTTCATCAAGTTGATCAAGAACAGAGTTCGTAATCCATGTAAGAAGATTTAATCCACCTTTATAACCACTCATAGAGTATCTATGTAAGTGGTGTCTATCAAAAATTGGGAATCCAATTCTGATTAATGGAGTCTTAGTATCTCTGTATAACTCTTTACCATACACATTACCAATTAAAAAGTCAACTGGCTCAGTGAATAATAAAGATCTTAAGTGCCATAAATCTTTTGCCATCCAGATTTTACAATCACTTGCCCAATCTGATTTGTCAATGATCGCTTGCATATCTGCTTCCCACCCTTTTCGTGGTGCATTGTGACACAATACATGTGTAGGGATTCCACCCATTTCTATAATAAAGCTCACAAGTCCTAATAAAAAGTCTGGATCACCATATACTGCAAACTTTTTACCATGCATATATGGGTAAGAATCTTGCATCGCATCTACTAGTTGAGCTCTTTGCTTTTTAAGCTCATCTGGAACATCTTTTCCTGTAAGCTCGCTTAGTTTCATCACAAACTCATCAGTTCCTGCTAAACCTATTGGATTACAAGTTTCATATCCTTGTTTCCATTTGTTTTTGATAGTCTTAGCAGTTTGCACTGTTGAATACTTTTGAAGTGAAATAGTTGTCTCAGCATTGATTGCAGTTTTTGCAATATCAAGAGGAGTTCCCCCAGCATATAAACTATACTCCCCTGCTCCAGTGTTCCATTGCTCTTCGTGGTCACCAATCATATGAATTTTGTCAGAGAACATTTTACTAATCTCTTTAATTTCCGCTAGTGATCCAAGATATGGCTCAAAACCTGGGATGATATTGATTCTCCCCTCTTCAACTACTTTTTCAGCTTTTGTTGGATTGAGTTGCTCAAGCATCGCTTTCATCATATTATCATATCCTGTGATATGAGACCCTACAAATGATGGAGTATGTGCATAAGTAATTGGTAACTCATCCAATTCACCCTCAGCTTCGTCTCTTGCTCCACTTATAAATGCCCCTAAGTCATCTCCAATAACCTCTGCCATACAAGTAGTAGATACTGCGATATGCTCAGGCTTATACATAGCGTTACAGTTTCTAAGTCCATCTTTCATATTTGCTAATCCACCAAATACCGCTGCTGACTCAGACATACTGTCACTTACACATGGAGTTGGTTCTTTAAAGTGTCTTGTAAAATATGATCTAAAGTATGCAACACATCCATGTGAACCATGTACATAAGGCATAGTGTTTTCAAATCCAAGTGCCGCCATAATAGATCCAAGTGGTTGACACGCTTTTGCAGGATTTACAGTGATCGCTTCTCTTTCAAGATTTTTCTCTCTATAATCCCATGACTTCGTCCATTCAGCTACTTCTTGTACTTTAGCAGGATTAACAGAACCCATACTACCTTCAAACTCTTTTTTTGCTGCAAGAGAAGTTTGATACTCCTCTTTTAAAAACAGCTTTTGTCCATTAACTATATTTTCTACATCTTGCATCTTAAGCTACCTCCTCAGTTTTTTCCCATGGAGCTTTTGTATGTGACCACACTGGTGAGTTCATAGCAAGATCCATATCTTTTGCAAATACTGCAAATGCATCATATCCATGATAAGGACCACTATAATCCCATGAGTGCATTTGTCTAAATGGTAATCCCATTTTTTGGAATACATATTTCTCTTTTACCCCAGAAGCTACAAGATCTGGCTTTAATTTTTGAACAAACTTCTCTAACTCATACTCATTTACATCATCGTAAATAAGAGTTGATCTTTCAATATCTTCTTTTGTTCTTTTATAATCATCACCGTGAGCAAACTCATATCCAGTACCGATAACTTCCATACCAAGATCTTCATACGCTCCAATAACATGTCGTGGTCTTAATCCACCAACATAAAGCATCACTTTTTTCCCTTCAAGTTTTGGTCTATACTTCGCAATAACTTCATCTGTCATCTTTGTATATTTAGCAATAACCGCTTCAGTTTTTTCTTGAACCTCTGGTCCAAAGAACTCAGCGATTTTTCGTAAACTCTCAGTAGTTTTAGAAGGTCCAAAGAAGTTATACTCCATCCATGGAATACCAAACTCTTGCTCCATATGTCTTGAGATATAATTCATAGATCTATAACAGTGAAGAAGATTGAGTTTTGCTTTTGGTGCGATTGCCATCTCTTTATATGTAGCATCCCCAGACCATTGAGCGATCACTCTAAGACCCATCTCCTCTAAAAGGATTCTCGAAGCCCAAGCATCTCCACCGATGTTATAATCCCCAATAATAGCTACATCATAATCTGTTGCTTCAAAAGTTTGTCTATGACTAGCATCTGGCATAACTTCATCTCTGATCATATCATTCGCAATATGGTGTCCTAAAGATTGTGAAACCCCTCTAAACCCTTCACATGAAACTGCAATTGTTGGTTTGTCAGACTCTTTTTTATGTACTTTTGCCACGGCTTGAATATCATCACCAATAAGACCAATTGGACACTCTGATTGAATAGAGATACCATTATTCAATGGGAATAGTACATCAATCTCTTCAAGAGCTTTTTTAAGCTTCTTATCCCCACCAAATACAATATCTTTTTCACTAAAGTCAGTTGTGAAGTTCATAGTAACAAATGTATCAACACCAGTAGTTCCTATATAGTAGTTTCTTCTACCAGCTCTACTATACTGTCCACATCCTACAGGTCCGTGAGAGATATGGATCATATCTTTAATAGGACCCCATACAACCCCTTTAGATCCAGCATATGCACATCCTCTTTGAGACATAACACCTGGAACAGTTTGTTTGTTTGATCGTGTTTTATCACAAGCACCTTTTACACCTTCTGGGCTATCAACCCCTAAGTGCTTTGCTCTGTTTTTTGCAGCTTTTGCAGGGTAAACAGATAGTACCTCTTCTATCGCTTCTTTTTGTAAAGCTTCTAATGTTTCTGGTCCCATTTTAGACTCCCTTTTATTTTTTCTTTTGATGGTTGTTAAGTTGGCTTACGCCACCTTAACTCTATATAGATTCATATCATCTAGTTTTTTACAAAGATCTTTTGTAGCATCTCCATCAACTGATTTAGAGATTTCACTTATTTGATATTTATTTGTGTAATAGATCATTTTAAATTCATCTTTAGATGGCATCTCAGTATTAGTATAGTAATCTACAAATGCTGTGTGAGCAAAAGTTCCCTCTGGAACTGTAATCTCATCTATTTTTACACCTTCTCTTGTCTCACTTGTTAAAGTTACAGTTTTTCCAGATGCATCAATTCCATCTTTAACTTTTTCAATCACCTTTTCAAAACTTACATTATTTCCTTCACTTGCTGGAAAGTGGTATCCACATACAAACATTTTTTTTCTCCTTTTAAATTGTCCCAATTTCAAAGGGACCTATTGTTTAATGTCTACTTTTAACGGTTTGATTGAATCAAACCTAAAGTAACAAAACCAGTAAAAACGGTTTTCGCAGAAAAGGTTTCCTCGAAATCCTAAAGGGGCAAACAAGTTTGCCTCTAACTCTCAACTTTAAAGTTACTCTTAATCTTCTGCTCTTTTTCCTAAGTTCTCTTCATCAACTTCTTCTTCAAGACCAAATTCCATTAATAAGTTCTCAAGATCATCCATCTCTAATGGAGCTGGGATAACTTTAAGATCGTTCTCAATAATTTTTCTTGCTAGCTCTTTATATTCCATCGCTTGCTCAGATTTTGGTGAAAACTCTACAACTGTCATTCTTCTTAACTCTGCTCTTTGAACATGGTTAGATCTTGGAACAAAGTGGATCATTTGAGTACCAATTTGCATAGCTAAGTGCTTCGCAAGATCATACTCTCTATCTGTCATACGAGCGTTACAAATAAGACCTGCAAGTCTTACTCCACCTGTATTTGCATATTTTAAAATCCCTTTTGAGATATTGTTTGCTGCATACATAGCCATCATCTCACCAGACATAACGATATAGATCTCTTGTGCTTTACCCTCACGAATTGGCATAGCAAATCCACCACATACAACATCTCCTAGAACATCGTAAGATACGAAATCTAACTCATCATCATATGCACCCTCTTCTTCTAAAAAGTTGATCGCTGTAATAACCCCTCGACCTGCACAACCAACACCTGGCTCTGGGCCACCTGATTCTGTACACATGATATACCCTTCAGTGATATCAGTATTGTCAGGATGGAACTCATCTGCACCTGGCTTACATACATCTTCTAATTCAAGATCCTCAACTGTTCCAGCTTCACTAGCTAATTGCATAATTGTAGACTGTGCTTTTTCATGAAGAATAAGTCTTGTAGAATCCGCTTTTGGGTCACACCCAACGATTAATATCTTTTTATTGTAGTAGTGACACATTGCCGCTAATGTATTTTGTGATGTTGTAGATTTTCCAATCCCACCTTTTCCGTAAAATGCTATTTGTCTTAACTCTGACATATTGTCTCCTTTTATTTGTTTGAATTGTTTTCGAAAATATATAATACATATAGTGTTCCACAACTGATTAAAAAAAATAAAAATTTTTAAATTTTCTTTTAAGCCCTTTATTTAAGGACTAGCTAAGAAAATAAGAGTATTTTTATCTTATTTAGATACTATTTTTTATAGGTTACAATTTTGGGTACACGAACGCTTCAAAATTGTTTTTTTAAATTTGGGAGAAAAAAAATGAAAGAGTATATACACTTGTACAACAAGCACAAATACAGTATTGAAAACTTTTTGACAAATATTGTTCAAAATGAAGCTATCGATTTTAGAAATAAAAAATCGATTGATGAGATGTTTGAACATCTTGATGCATTGCAAAATGTTTATTTAGTAGATGATCATTACACACAAGTAAGTCCAAACTATTATAGAAAAGCTCAAGATGATGCAAAAATAGGGGTCAAAAAAGAGCACTATTTTTCAAATATTCGATTTAATGACAAAAATATCTATATAACCAATCCTTACTTGCACCATCGAACTGGAAAATCTTCAGTCACTGTCGTTCGTCTTTTAAAAAATGAGTTTATCATTTTTGATATTGATCTGCTTAAATTGCTAGAGGGCTTAAGTCTTATTGAACACAACTCAACTTTTGATAGAGTGAATCGATTTGTTTACGGTGTAGGGGGATATAGTTTGGCTGTTATCTCTTTATTTTTAATTTTGTATGGTGGATACATATTTGTGAATGTGTTTTTTAAAACAGATACCATTTATATCATTGATGATATGTTTACCTCTATTATTGCAATTACTTTAGGTCTTGCTATTTATGATCTGGCAAAAACTATTATTGCCCATGAGGTTTTATTTAAAGGTATTGGTAGCGACAAAGGGGGACAGTACCATATACTAGGGAAATTTTTGATCTCTATTATTATTGCTTTATCGATTGAGTCACTTATGGTAGTATTTAAAATTGCATTGAGTGATTATACCGCACTAGGATATGCGTTTTTCTTGATTTTAGGAGTAGCTATTATGCTTTATACACTTGGAAAGTTTCATTCACTTACAAAAGAGAAGTGTGATGCGTAAGGGGAAACCCCTTACACCGCTTCACTACCAGTTTCACCAGTTCTGATTCTAATAACATCCTCAACAGGCATAACAAAGATTTTTCCATCTCCTATTTTCCCTGTTTTTGCTGCATCTGAGATCAGTTTGACTACATTTTGTGTCTCTTCATCATTGACTATAAGCTCTATTTTTGTTTTTGTCAGTCAGTCTTCTATGATATCACTAAAAACTACCCCGATTCACTCTTGAGCTTGTGCTACTTCAGATGTCCCAATATAACTTCTCTAAACCAACCTCCTCAAGCACTTGCATCATCTCTGCTCTCGTAAATCCACCATAGAATCTGTTGGAGCTACTGGAAAGTATCCCCTTTTGTCCCAGTGACGGTGTCCCATATTTCCAAACTCGCTATCGGTATCTCTACCCAAGCAATTCTCTGTTGAATCTACTTTGTATCCAGCTTCATTAAGATTATCAATAAATTTTACATCATCAAAAATAAAGAACTCATTTTCTGGTCCAAAATATGCAGCATCTGCTATCCCTAACTCTTCAGCATGTTTTAATGCTTTTTTAGCGATTGATCGTGGACATTTTTCATACATTTGCCCTTTGTAGATATCATATACATCACAAAATAAGATCACTGTAGAATCAGCAGTAAATGGATCTAAAAATGCAGTTGGCACATCTGGCTTTAAGATCATATCTGATCTATTAATAGGTTGCCACGCTTCAATTGAACTTCCATCAAATGGCATTCCATTTTCCAAATTATCTTCATTGATCGCACTATAATTATATGTTAAGTGATGCCAAGCCCCTTTAATATCTGTAAAACGAAGGTCTACAAACTTTACTTCATTTTCATCACAAAATTTAAAAAACTCTTGTGTATTATTGACAAATTTTCCCATTTTCATTCCTTTTTGATTTATTTTAAAAATAATGACATAAAATAGTAAAAATTAAAATAGATTTTCTGTATATATTTTATACAATTTGACATCTGAAGCAATTTATTTGATCTTTGCACCTCTCACATGCAGGTGCTACTTCCCCTATACTATCGTATATAAACTTCTTCCATAGCTTATCTTGTGGTTTTTTTTCTGCTAGTCTTGGGAAATGCTCTTTCATATATTTTCCCATCTGTACTCTACTATTAAATCCAAGATCTTCATAAAGATGATTTTCCAATAATGAAACCCTTGCCACATAATGAGCTATTGTATTTTTTGCAAACTCATTTTTTGCGTAACTTTGCAAAAATAAAGTTACTTTTTGCTCTAAAATAAGAAGTGGTGTTTTTGATTGTATACTCATAGTGTCATCTCCACCATTTTTCCATTGACTATCTCACCAAACTCATACCCAAAATCATAGCAATTGAGTAGCTCTATTTTTGTAGGGATAAGTTTTACTTTTTGAGGGGCAAGGGGAACTCGAAACTTTAAAGCTTTGAGTCTACTTTGCATCATATCAACAGCTTCACCACTCCAACCGTAGCTTCCAAAGCATCCACCAAACTTTCCCTTTTTTTCAAGAAGCATCATACATGATAAAAGTTCCCAAACAGGCTTTGGAACATCCCCATTAATCGTTGGGCTTCCTATAAGTATCCCTGTACTTTCTTCTAAAATAGAAAGCATATTTTGCTCATCAAGAGCTGTTAGGTCATATATATTTGCTATTAAGCTTTCATTGGCTTCAATACCATTATAAATAGAGTCTGCCATATCTTTAGTGTTTTTATAACTTGTGACATAAAAAATAGAGACCACTTTTTTTCCATGAAGCCTCTCCTCTTTTGTACTCCACTTATAATAAGCGTCAATATATTTTTTTGAGTTTTTCCTTATAATAGGACCATGAAGGTTGCATATCATATCAATATCATATTTTTCATAAAGTCTCAGTGCATTTAAAACATCAGTTTTAAAAGGTCGCATAATATGATCGTAATAGTATTTAAAAGCATAATCAAAATCACCCACTAGATCATCAAAAAGTCTTGCGTCAAAATAGTGACTCCCAAATACATCTCCACTAAAAAGCACTTGATCCTCACTCAAATAACTACTCATAGTCTCTGGCCAATGAAGATTTGGTGTACTTAAAAACTTGATTGTTTTCCCACCAAATTTTAGCTCTTTGTTGGTCCATACATTTTCTAGATTTTCCAGCTCTAAATTTCCAGCAATTGATTTTAGCATTGGTCTAGCTTGTGGGGATATAAATACTTTTGCATCTTTTGCTTTTGATGCAAGTTCAGCCAAAGCACCACTATGATCTGGCTCTAGGTGATGCATAATAATATATTTTATATCTTCATATTTACATACTGACTCTATTTTTTCAAAAAACTCTTGTGAAAACTCTTTCTTTACAGTATCAAAGATAATAACACCCTCATCAGTTTTAAGTAAATAGGCATTGTAGGTTGTACCATTTGCTGTTTTCATAATAATATCAAAAGTTCTGATATCTGGATCACTCACTCCAATATAGTAAAGGTTTTTATTTATTTTAATTGCATCATTCATAAAGAACTATATGCAAATAGTATTCCAATTATTTAAAGTGATTAGTCTAGCTGTAAAGCTTTTTGTACACACCCATCAAGTGAGGTATTCTCTGATACTATTGGGGTAATATATTCAGGGAAATGTTGGGCAGTAGTTTGCCCTATGCTAATAGCGGTAAAACTCTCATCCCAGTGGGTATTTTTCAAAAAACACTCAATAGTAGAGGGAGATGAGAAAATGATAATAGAATTTTTTGGGAGTTTTATTTTTTTTGGATACTCTTTGCAAAAAGTCTCATATATCACTTTTTGCTCACATAACACCCCATTTTCATTGAGTATATCTACAAGATTTGAAACAGTTTTTGCTCCACTTATATAAAGTACTTTTTTATTTTGAAGTTTAGGAATAAGCTCTTTAGCAAACTGATCACCATGCTTATCTTTCCCAACATACTCTAGCTTTCCCCCATGCCATTTAAGAGTCTTGGCAGTTTGAGGGGCTATCACATACGCTGGGATCTCTTTCCATGTAGATGTAATTTTATCTATAGACTTAATACCATTTTTTGATGTAAAAATCAATCCATCATATTGGCTTAGATCAACCTCTTGCTCAATAACTTTAATATCAATTTGTGGAAAATTTTGAGCATGTTTAACTTTTTTGTCACTTAATAAGTAGATATTTTTTTGGCTATTTTTAATCCCAAATAAAATATTTTTGATCCTTTGGGCAATTCTTGCGAAAAACTTATCCTCCATCGATAAAAGAATATCTCGATTTTCATCAATCATAAATTCAATATTGTATTTTGAAAGGGTATAAGTAACACGGATAAACTCTTGGTACACCTCACTTGGAGTGCAATCTTTATCTACAATAAGCTTATGAGTATGCTTATCGTATTCATAATATAGTAAATTCAATTCATCAATTATTGTACCAATATCTTCCATAAGGAATAATACTACATTCACTATAAAAACTAGCTAAACAGTTTAAAAATAACTATTATTTTAACAAAATTCTTTGAAGCCATAGTGGTGTATTTTCATTTATCATCTTCTGCAAAGATATTAAGGTATCTTCTATTGTATCATTTTCACTTGATGCACGCATAGGGTAGATACCTACTTTTTGTACCATATTAGCAGCTTTTGGACCAATTTGTGATACACATATGATCTGTGCTTCTTGTATTGATTCTATTTTGTAAGTGAGCTTTTCAATCTCCTCATCATACTTCAATGAAGAGTCAATCTGTTGTAAAAAAGTTATCTTTTCTCCATCTATTTCATATAAGTAAAACTTTTCACACCACCCAAAATGCTCATTGATATGGATACCATCTTTTGATGCAAACGCTATTTTCATAATTTAGCCTTTTTTGGTTTCTATTTGCATAGAGTATTCCTTTTATTTTTCAACAAAAAAAGAGTATTATTCCAAGATTATAAAAAAGGAAGACTTCCCATGCAACAAAAAGCGATTATATTTGATCTTGACGGTACACTTATAGATTCACTGACCGATATTGCACTGTGTGCCAACAAGGTTCTAGAAGAGCTAAAAATAGAGCCTCATCCTATAGAAAAATACAAAGAGTTTGTAGGAGATGGGGCAAAAGTGCTTATAGACAATGCTATGGGACATATAGGTGATGAAACACTTAGCCAAAAAGCTCTAGAGCGATTTAAACTAATCTATGAACAAAATATCCATAACAATACCAAACCCTACGATGGGATAATAGAGCTTTTAGAGACTTTATCAACAAGCGATATTAAGCTAGGAGTACTTTCGAACAAACCTCATAAGTTTACAAAAATGTATGTAGATAAGATTTTCTCACAATTTTGTTTTCTAGAGGTACATGGACAAAAAGAAGATATACCCAAAAAACCTCATCCAATAGGAGCTATCAATATCGCTCAAAGCTTTGATATCCCTTGTGAAAATATCTACTTTGTAGGAGATACTGCCACTGATATCAAAACAGCAGTTGCAGCCAATATGATACCTATAGGAGTACTGTGGGGATTTAGAGATAAGCAAGAACTACAAGATGCTGGGGCTAGGTATCTTGTAGAGCATCCAGATCAAATACTTGATATCGTTAGTACCTCTTCTCCATCTTGTAAGTAAGAAAGGCTAATAAAAGTACCACAATTGTAATAATCGAAAAGCTTAAAAGCTCATTTGCAAATGTTTCCATCTTAGTTATTGAGTATCTCTGTATCTTCTAAAAACCATTTCAAAATCTATCGCAACATCACAAGTTGTATTTTCAAAGCTATATTTTTCTGTTGCAAAATCACCTTGCTTTATATACTTGCCATTTTCATTTTTATACACTTTTGCTATTAAGTCATCTGGATATACGATGATATAATACTTCACCATCTGCTTTTCATATATCTCAAACTTGTATTTTTCATCTTTTTTTGCTGTTGATTTGGAGATGATCTCCACTGCGATCTCTGGTGCTTTTGTAAGATATGTATCATTTTGTTCATCACACACAAGTACCACATCAGGTCTTACAATAGTATCCTCACTTACTTTAT
>JAGYNS010000119.1 GCA_018399655.1 Campylobacterales bacterium | reverse complement strand
ATGGAGCTAGATGATTTTAAACTCTCACGCTCTTTAAAAAAGAGTATGAAAAAATTACTCTATTTATGCAGCTTTCATCAAAAATATCCCTTCTTATCCATGAAACACAAAAAGAAAGAGGTATGACCGCTGGATTTATTGGAAGCAAAGGGGCAAAGTTTGATAAAGCTTTGAAGTCTCAAAGAGTTCTTACCAATGAAAAAATAGAGGAGTTTGGAAAATTTTACCACTCACTTGATCACTCAATTTTTCAACAAAGTACCCAAAACAGTATCATAAGGGTACAACAAACACTTCAATCTTTACAAGATATGCGACAAAAAGTTTTAACATTTCAAAGTTCTTTAGATGAAGCTTTGAGTTATTATACCTCTATAAACAATGGGTTATTAAGTATTTTGCCCTCTACAGCTAATGAGATACAGTCTTCAAAATTCTCAAGAGATATACTTGCATACTACAATTTTTTGATGTCTAAAGAAAAAGCTGGTATCCAAAGAGCAGTTGGGGCTACTATTTTAGTGAGTAAAAATCAAAACCTTATACCAAAATTTATCTCTTTAAAAGTGCTTCAAGAGAATTATATGGATCAGTTTACCACTCTGAGCAACAGTGATACTCTATCAATTTTAAAATCAAATCTAGATACTACTCTTTTAGAAAAAATAGCAACTATAGAAGATGAGATCATACAAAGAAAGTTTGTAGCGGATGGTGTGCATTGGTTTGAACTTATGACACAAAAGATAAATTTACTGAAAAAAGCAGATGACTCTTTAGCCAAAGTTTTACAAGAAGATGCCTCTATCGTACTCAACGGTAAAACGACCCACTTTTATCTTTTTGCTATAGGATTAGGGGTTTTGCTTCTTATCATAAACTCTTTTGCTCATTTTATCTATTTGAATATCACTTTATCTACAAAAGAGATATATGGAGGAGTGTTGGGGTTTGTCTCTTATTTGGAGAGAAAAAACAACGAATTTGAGCCGATACACTTAGAGGGAGATGATGAGTTTTGCAGACTTGCAAATATGATAAACCAAAATGTCCTCATCGTAAACGAATCAACTGAGCTTGATATGTTGTGTGCAGGGGAGACTATCTTGACCTTAAATAAAATGCAAGATGGGGATCTCTCTTTCCGTATCAAAAATCCAGCTTCAAGTCCACAGGTGCAAACTTTTGTAAATATAGTCAATCAAACAATGGATACCCAACAAAAACTATTTGAAAATATTTTACAAGTACTCGCTCAATATGCATCGTATGATTATTGTCAAACTATCACCCTTGATCCAAAACTTACAGGGGAATACAAAGAGCTTATAGAGGGAATCAATGGTTTACGAGATTCTATAGTGGGGATGCTTACCCAAAATCTTCAAAATGGAGACACTTTGCAACAAAGTAGTGATCAGCTTTTAGAAAATGTCAATACTCTCAATCACAACTCAAACCAATCCGCGGCATCTTTGGAAGAAACTGCAGCGGCACTGGAAGAGATAACTTCAAATATCTCAAATACAACCAATAGTATCATAGAGATGTCAGATCTTGCCAATAGTGTTACACAATCTTCAAAAAAAGGGGAAAACCTCGCAAAAGAGACTACTACAGCTATGGAAGAGATAAATTCCAAGGTAAAATCTATCGATGAGGCTATAGGAGTGATTGATCAAATTGCTTTTCAAACCAATATATTATCACTCAATGCAGCCGTAGAAGCTGCAACTGCAGGGGAAGCTGGAAAAGGGTTTGCAGTAGTTGCACAAGAGGTGCGAAACCTTGCTTCAAGAAGTGCCGAAGCTGCTCATGAGATCAAAATCCTTGTAGATAATGCTTTGCAAAAAGCAAATGATGGGAAAAATATCTCCAATGAGATGATACAAGGATACACAAATCTCAATAACAATATTAGCAAAACTATAGAGATCATTAAAAATGTAGAATCTGCAAGTAAAGAGCAAAGAGCTGGAATTGAGCAGATCAACGATGCGGTAAACTCCATAGATAGACAAACCCAACAAAATGCTTCTATAGCAAATAAAACCTCAGATGTGGCAAATCAAGTGGCTTCTATGGCAAAAATGATTGTAGATGAATCGAGCAGCAAAAAGTTTTGATAAAAGATTTTTATTGACTTAGATCAAGAAAAGGTCTTTATACTTTCGTTACAATTAGTACATAAAAATAAAAGGCTTTCTCAATGATCTCAAATATGACTATATTAAAAAAACTTGCTTTCTTAATTGGGGTAAAGATGGCAGTAATGGCAGTGTTTGCATTATGGCTACTTGTAGCAAAGTATGCAAACTATGAAGAGTCTCAAAAACTTCAAAATGATATTAAACTTTTGACATATGTCACAAAAAGTGTTCATGAACTTCAAAAAGAAAGAGGAATGAGTGCGGGATATCTTGGAAGCCGTGGGGCAAAGTTCAAAAATACTCTTGCCCAACAAAAAGAGCAAACAGCAAATGCTCTTCAAAATCTTCAAGCAACCCTTTCAAAAGATACCTATGATAAGCATATCCTCTCCACTATTCAAGCAGCCTTTAATAAAATAGACACACTTGAAAATATCCAAAATGATGTTTGGAACCTTACAACTACTACCAAAAAGGCTGTTTCTTACTATACGAGTATCAATACACTTTTGTTGCAAAGTGTCATAGATATCTCAAAAAGTTCGAGTTCAAAAACTATCTCCACGAAGATCAATGGCTTTAGCAATTTTTTACTAGCAAAAGAGATCACTGGGATACAAAGAGCCATGGGAACCAATATCTTAGCTACAAAAAACCCCTCTTTAGAGGTGATGAATCAATTTATCTCACTTTTAGCATCTGAACAATCTTTTTTACAAAATTTTTCAAATTATTCCAATAACGATATCAAATCATTTTTTGAGCAGAAGCTTTCTCATGGTAGTATCAATCAAATAAAAGATATTCAAGAGCAGATACTCTCTTCAAACTTTCAAGCAGAACCAACAGTATGGTTTGAACTCCTTACAACTAAAATAAATCTTTATAAAGAGATAGAGGACTATCTAAGCGATAACCTTACTCAAGCAATTATTATAGAAAAAGAGAATAGCTTTTATGATATGGTTTTGATGTTTATCATTGGTATTATTGGGTGGGGATTTGTTTTTTATGTCACCTACATAGTCACTCGTGACTTAACTTCAAAAATGGAAACATTTACAACTTCACTTTTAGGTTTTTTTGCTTTTATCAAAAAAGAGCGTTCAGAAGTTCAAAAGATCAATATAGACTCAAAAGATGAATTTGGTGTGATGGCAACAGTTGTAAATGAGAATATCCAATCAGCAAGTATACAAATACAAGAGGAGCAAGAATTTATCCAAAATGTTCAAAAAGCGATTCAGGATCTTCAAGATGGAAAGTTTGATACTATGCTGAGTAAAGAGGTTCATACGCAATCTTTGGAAACTTTAAGAATCAAGCTCAATGAGTTGTTTGTCACTTTGCAAAAGCTTGTAGCAACTGACTTGACAAAAGTTACCTCAGTACTGCAAAGCTATTCCAATAAAGACTTTACGCAATCTATTCAAGACGATGGGCAGATCGCTTCAATGATTGATGAGCTTAGTAATATCATCAATCATATGCTTTTACAAAATAGAGACAATGGATTGCTTTTTGAAAAAAGTTCACAATCACTTTTAAAAAATGTAGATATACTCAATAATTCTGCCAATGAAAGTGCAGCTTCTTTAGAGCAAACAGCAGCAGCTATTGAGCAAATCACAAGCAATATACAAAATAGCACTCAAAAAATTATTCAAATGGATACTATCGCACAATCTGTAACAAACTCAGCCAATAGTGGAGAAAAACTTGCTCAAAATACCAATAGTGCCATGGATGAGATCAATGAGCAAATAGCTTCTATCAATGAAGCAATAGGTGTGATAGATCAAATCGCATTTCAAACCAATATTTTAAGTCTCAATGCTGCAGTTGAAGCTGCAACGGCAGGAGAAGCTGGAAAAGGATTTGCAGTAGTAGCCCAAGAGGTGAGAAACTTAGCAAGTAGAAGTGCAGAAGCTGCAGGAGAGATCAAAGCTCTTGTAGAGAATGCTACAAATAAAGCAAACTATGGGAAACATATAGCAGATGAGATGATCGAGGGGTATAGCTCATTGCATCAAAATATAGCTCATACTATTGAGCTTATTAGAGATGTCTCAACTGCAAGTAAAGAGCAACAACAAGGGATTGAACAGATTAATGGTGCTGTAAATATACTTGATCAACAAACACAAAATAACGCTACTATTGCAAGTCAAACTTATAGCATAGCAAATCAAACCCTTACCCAAGCTCAAAAACTAGTAGTTGAGGCAAATAGTATGAAATTTAGAGAGTAGTTTTTTTTAAGGTAGATTTTGATGAAAATTATACAGATACTATTATTAGCATCTCTTTTTTTCCCTTTTGAAGTTTCCGCTGTAGATAAAAATACCTACGGCAAACTCTTACTTGATGGCAACTGTATCACTTGCCATCATCCTACTAAAAATATCTCCGCCCCTTCTCTTCAAATTATCAAGCAACGCTACCATGAAGCCTTTAGTGAAAAAAAGATGTTTGTAAACTATATGGTAGAGTGGGTGTACAAGCCTACGAAAGAGGGTTCGATTATGCACGATATGATAGAAAAATACGAACTTATGCCTGAACTTGGCTACGATAAAGATACTTTAAAAAAAATAGCAACATATCTTTATGAAAATGAGATACACGATACCGCTCCATACTAATATCTGAAAATTGACCTTTATCAATGATTATTTTTAAAAATTAGATTATGAT
>JAGYNS010000118.1 GCA_018399655.1 Campylobacterales bacterium | reverse complement strand
TGGGAATCTTACCCAAGCATCTTCTATTATAGCACCCCCTGCATTTACATATCATGCAATTAGCGACTTTGATGTGGGGAAAAAAGGGTGGGGCAATAGAAACTTTTCAGAAGAGTTTGCCCAAACAGAGGAGTTTGCAAAGATGCAAAAATTAGACTATGTCTCAATACGGTACACACCAAACAATAGTGATGGTGTACGATTTGAGCCTTGGCATGTAAAGGTTATATAAATCACAACTTCAAAAATGACAATACAAGATACAATTATTCAGATTCTTCAAAAACGAGCTCTTATTATAGATGGAGCAATGGGAACACAGCTTCAAACCTATGGTGTGCCAGACAGTGCATGGATCGATGAAAATGGACACAATCAAGAAGGCTGTAATGAACTTTTAAATAAAACAGCCCCTGAGATACTAGAAAAAATTCACAACGCCTATGCAATGGCGGGGGCAGATCTACTTAAAACCAATACTTTTGGGTCACAACCTTGGGTTCTTGATGAGTATGGATTGGGGGAATTAAGCTATGAGTTGAGCCGTTTAGGGGCTTTGCATGTAAAAAATATATGTGAGAAATATTCCACTCAAGAGAAACCACGATTTGTACTAGCTTCTATTGGTCCAGGGACAAAGCTTCCAAGTCTAGGACATATCACTTATGATAAGATGTATGATGGCTACTGCACTATGGCAAAAGGTTTAGTTGATGGGGGAACGGATATCTTCTTGCTAGAAACTTGCCAAGATCCACTTCAGATCAAAGCAGCCCTTCATGCTTTGCAAGATACTGCTCCACACATTCCTATTATGGTATCAGTAACTATTGAGCTTAGTGGAACTATGCTTATTGGAACTGATGCACAAACAATAGCCACTATTATGGAGCCTTTTAATATTTTATCTTTAGGTTTTAACTGTGGAACAGGACCACAGCAGGTAAAAAAACATCTTGAAATTTTAAGCCAACTTAGTGATAAACACCTCTCTATCCATGCAAATGCGGGACTTCCTCAAAATAAAGGTGGGTATACATTTTATCCTATGGGTCCAGAGGAGTTTTCAAACAATCAAAAAGAGTTTTTAAACTTTGATGGGGTAAGTTTTTTAGGTGGTTGTTGTGGAACCACTCCTCAACATATCAAAGCTTTAAGTGATGCGATACAAGGTATCACCCCAAAAAAACCAACTGGTAACCACCCTACCTCATTAGCCTCTCTTTTTAATAGTGTCTCACTCAAACAAGAACCAGCCCCACTACTCATTGGTGAGAGAAGTAATGCTACAGGTTCAAAAGCTTTTCGAGAGCTTTTAAAAGCAGAAGATTATGAAGGAACACTAACAGTAGGGCAACAACAAGTTCGTGCTGGAGCTCATGTGATCGATGTAAGTGTAGGTTTTGCAGGACGAGATGAAACAAAAGATATGGATGAAGTGGTTTCAAGATACACACAAAAGATCAATCTTCCACTTATGCCAGACTCTACACAACTCCCTGCTCTTGAAGCTGCACTTAAACTCATAGGTGGAAAACCTATTATAAACTCCGTAAATTTAGAAGATGGGGAAGAAAAGTTTGATGAGATATGTCAACTAGCCAAAAAATATGGTGCCTCTTTGGTTTGTCTAGTGATTGATGAAGTTGCAATGGCAAAAACAAAAGAAGACAAGGTAAGAATAGCTGAACGAATTTACCAAAGAGCAGTAAAGGTTCATGGACTAAACCCTGAAGATCTTGTATTTGATATGCTTGTATTTACCATTGGAAGTGGTGATGAGGAGTATCACACCGCAGGAATTGAAACTATTGAAGCTATTAGAGAATTCACTACTATACATCCAGAAGTAAGTACCACTTTAGGACTTTCTAATATCTCTTTTGGGCTTGATAAAGATGCAAGAGTGTATCTCAATAGTGTCTTTTTACACCACTGTGTTGAAGCAGGGCTTTCTAGTGCAATAGTAAATGTAAAACACCTACTCCCATTGGCTAAAATGAGTAAAGAGGATATAAAAGTTTGTGAAGATCTCCTTTTCAATAATAGAATGGATGGTGATCCACTTTTTACTTTCATAGAACACTTCTCCAATGTAGGAGCGGTAGAGCAACAAACGGATGAAGAGTATGAAAAGCTTGAACCAAAAGAAAAAGTGGTACAGCTTTTAAAAGATGGAGAAAAGGAAAGACTGATTCCTCTTGCATTAGAGCTTAAAGATACTATTCCAGCTGAAGTAATAGTAAATGAATGGCTCATAGATGGGATGAAAGAGATAGGGGAGCTTTTTGGTAGTGGAGTGATGCAGCTTCCTTTTGTACTTCAAAGTGCAGAGACCATGAAAGCTACTGTTGATCAACTCAATCCATTCTTACCAAAAATAGAAAAAGCTACAGAAACTACCTTAGTTCTAGGAACTGTAAAAGGGGATGTGCATGATGTGGGGAAAAACTTAGTTGATATAATATTATCAAATAATGGATTTAAAGTTGTCAATATTGGGATAAAAGCAGGTATTCAAGAGTTCATTGAAAGTGCCAAAGAACACAATGCAAGTGCTATAGGGATGAGTGGGCTTTTAGTAAAATCAACCAATGAGATGAAAGCAAACCTAGAAGAGCTAGAAAATCAAAATATCGATATCCCTGTACTTTTAGGTGGTGCGGCCCTTACAAAAGCTTTTGTGGATGATTTTTGCCGACCTATTTATAGGGGTCCTATTTTTTATGCAAGGGATGCTTTTGATGGGGTTGTTGCTATGCAAAGAATCGAAAAGGGTGGGGATATCGATACAACTTTAGCTGCTGATCTGGTTACTACTGATGAGAGTATTCAAAAAGAGGGAAAAGTGGAGTTTAACTCTGACCTTCACTCTCCAGAGTTTTTGGCAAACAATCATAACTTCAATCCACCATTTTGGGGTATTAGAGATATGAGTGGTGATTTTAATAAAGAGTTAGCCTTTGAATGGATAAACCATAGAGTATTATTTAGACAACGGTGGGGATATAAAAAAGGGAAACAGTCCCCAGAAGAGTTTAAAGCTCACGAAGAAAATGTAGTAAAACCATTGTATGAGAACTTAAAAGAGGAGTTGCTAGATAAAAATATCTTTGATCCAATTGCCTTGTATGGTTACTTCCCTTGTAAAGCAAATGATACAGTTTTAGAGGTTTATGACAATGAGAAAGAAAATATTATAGCTACATTTGATTTTCCACGACAAGGGAAAACTCCCCATAGATCGATTACCGATTATTTTAAAGAGCACCAATTTGATGTAGTAGCATTGAGTTTTGTAAGTTCAGGACTAAAAATAACAGATTTTGAGAAAAGCTTTTACGACAAAGGGGAGTTTAACAAATATTATCAAGTTCATGGATTGGGAGTTGAGTTAGCTGAAGCTCTTGCAGAGATAGTTCACAAGCAAATAAGAATGGATCTTAATATTGTAGAAAATGAAAAACCCACTTTAAAAGATGTACGGATGAAAAACTATCAAGGGTGCAGATACTCTCCAGGGTATACCTCATGTCCCGATCTAGCACAAAATAGAACTATATTTAATCTACTAAAGCCTGAAAAGTATGGGATAGAGCTTAGTGAAACCTATCAAATTCACCCTGAACAATCAACTGTAGCGATTGTAGTTCCAAACAAAGAGGCAAAATACTTTAACATATGATACTCATCCATACAGCTTTACAATGTGAAGCCCAATCTATCATAGAAAAGTATAAACTCAAAAAAACACACTCCAATCCTAAGCTATACGCTAATCAAAATCTACTGGTTCTTATTGGAGGGATAGGGAAAGAAAATACTTTCTTTTCTTTAAATTATATCTTTCAGAAATATACAATTGACAAAGCTATTAATATAGGAATTGCTGGAGCTTCAAATCATACCGTCCCTATTGGGGATATCTATTCTGCAACTAATTCTATCGATTTTATACCCTATAAAAAGTTAAAAACTGTTGATAATGAAATTTTACATAATGATTTGA
Source organism: Campylobacterales bacterium (assembly GCA_018399655.1). GTDB lineage: Bacteria > Campylobacterota > Campylobacteria > Campylobacterales > Arcobacteraceae > JAIOSF01. The sequence goes on along the minus strand of JAGYNS010000118.1, from coordinate 846 downwards.
AAGAGGATTTATTAGTAGATATGGAGGGGGAGTATTTCTTAAGTTGTTCTCTAAAATACTTAAGTCATTCAAGTATATTCATAGTAAAAATTGTATCGGATCATTTAGACAAATTAAAACTATCAAAAGATGATATAAAAAAAATAATTTCTCTACACCATAAAAGCATCTCAAAACTAATAGAGACTGCTAAGAAATAAAAAAAGCTCTATAGTAGTTGGCGGCGACCTACGTTTCCACCAGGGAACCCGGCAGTATTATCGGCGATGGGAAGCTTGACTTCTAGGTTCGGAATGGAGCTAGGTATTGCCTTCCCTCTATAACCACCAACAACTAAAGAGCTTAGTTAGTGAATAGTGAATAATGAACAATGAATAATTGTTGAGTTTACTTCGTAAACATGTAACGATTCAAGATCATTATACCATTCAAGCGTTGTTGAATTGTATAAAGTAGTAATGTTAAAGTCTTAATTGCAATTTATTATATTTATTCATACACTCAATAAGATAGTAGACTAAAGAATAATCTCAAGTTGTACTTGTTTTTAAATAAGCCAAACGATCTATTAGTACTGGTCAGCTAAATATATTTCTATACTTACACATCCAGCCTATCAACCTCCTAGTCTTGAAGGGATCTTCAGGGAAAGTTCATCTTGGAGTTGGCTTCGAGCTTAGATGCTTTCAGCTCTTATCTCATCCGTAGGTAGCTACCGGGCGGTGCTCTTGGCAGAACAACCCGTACACTAGTGCTACGTTCACCCCGGTCCTCTCGTACTAGGGGCAAATCTCCTCAACTTTCCTACGCCCACGGAAGATAGGGACCGAACTGTCTCACGACGTT
>JAGYNS010000117.1 GCA_018399655.1 Campylobacterales bacterium | reverse complement strand
ATCATTTGCACCTTTTATCGCAGGAAGTGCCTCTCTTATTTGATTCACTGTTTCTATAAAACTGTATTGTGTATCTGCCATTATTCTATTTCTCCTCTTTTGGTAAGATCGTTGTTAGGTGTCTATCTAGCTCATCTATATCGCTACATCTTCGCTCTTTTGGTATATTGATCAGTGCTACATATTTGTCGATAAGCTTCTCTTCACTTCTACTTAGATGGATCGTTTTATTTTCTAAAAAAGCATTAAACTTAGAGATAAAATCATCAGTAAACCTATACACATCCCCATTGATAGAGTCCTCGATGCTTACTATGCCGTCATAATCGATTCGATTGACAAGACACAAGATATCCACATCAGTATCCCCTAATGGAATATATATATTAAAACTATTGTTTGAGCCTACGGTTACTTGATAGTATGTTTCTTTATTGATATTTCCATTTTCAAAAAGTGAGATCGAAAAGTCTCCATTGCTGTCGCTTGTAGTTGAAAAGGTTGTTTGAAGAGTATTTGCCATAAACTCAGTTTGAGTCTTAATAGGTTTTCCAAATTTATTGACAAGTATAAAATTTATAGTGATGTTTGCTATATCAACAAACCCTAAATCAGATAGATTCCCTACAATAGTCCTCAAAACTTTCCCTTTTTGTAAAATTATTGAGGATATTATAGAGATTAAAAAACTCACTAGTGTGATTTGTAGCTAGCAAGTTTAAAAAAATTAATATTTTACTTCATGCTTGCCTAAGATCTCTTTGATCTTCTCTTCTGGAGGGATAAATCCTTTTGGTTTTTGCACTTTCCCATTTTCATCTTTAGGAGCGTTGAGTTTTTGTTTGTTTGCTTCAACTACGCATGCTAAACACTCATTGATAATAGCATGAGCTTGATTGTCATTGATATGCTCATTGTTACTTTCTATCTCAAGTATTACTGTAGTCATCATCGTTTTTTTTGTCTCATCCAAATACACTTTTATGTTGCTAAATCTATTGATATACTCTTTCATCTCTTCATAATTTGCATACTGTGTAGCATAAAACTTAGCTTCTGTCCCATTTCCTACATAGATAAAATCACACACCGCATCTATTCTATCTACAAGATTATCGCTTGTAAAAAACTCATTCGCCTCCTCACTTAACATCACTACTTCGTGATCAGCTCGAAAGTCCAAACATCCATTTTCTCTATTAAAATCTATTATATCTTGAAGTAACATTTTATTTTTATCCTTTTGTTTTTTTTGTTTTTTGTGAGCTATTTCAAAATAGCCACACACCAGTCCCCTATCACAAAGTGATCTATCACATTTTCATACTCATCAAAATCAGCCCAGTTGATTATGTGCATAGCATACCCACGCGATAACTTATATTGCACCTCTTGAGGGATCTTTATGAAGTTTACCCCATGCACCTTTTTAGCCTCAAAAAGATCACATCCAGTTTCGTTGATAAATCGTATCCTACGCCTTACATTTTCAGGGTGGATATTGAGTATATACCGTGCAAAATACGCCAAAGGCAGATAATCATCAAGTTTCGTACACCGTGCAGCAGCATCAAGATCTCTACTTGTTTTAAGAGCCGCAATAGGGATATACCCCCTATTGTCAAACACAAAGTATTGACCTTTAAAAAGTTTTCTATATCTATCTGGATGTACATATCCAGCTTTTTTTGCAAGCTCAGAAGTGAGCACGCACCCTTTTAGTATCATCTCCACATTACCCCTCCATATCTTTTTTAGTGTACCCATGATCTCTATCTCTACATATACTGTGAAGCTTCATTGTCAAGCTCCTCTTGACTCATCCCTGCTATTGTTTGTGTACTATTCATCCCTACATCGTAGTTTTCCACTGGAGGGGTATAACCACCACTTGCAGCACCATATCCACCGTTTTGATTGTTTGATCCACCTTTTGGAGGTTGCCATATCACATCATATAGCCAGTTGATATCTTCTGCTTTTTCATGTGTCATAGGTTTTGCTTTAAACACACTCACATAAAGCTTTCCACCATACACTAGTGGATTTTCAATATGCCCACTAAAATACTCAGTTTTCCCATCTTTGGAGTGTTTTCTCCATAGAGCTCCCACTTTTGTCCCTCGAAAACTCTCCCCTTTTCGTGAGAAATTAAACCACAAGTTATAATCAGGCTCCCCATCATGCTTTTTATTTTTATTTGGATGAACACTGAGCGTACAACTAGGGACAAACGGAGGTCTTACGATCATCTCTAGCCACTCTTGTTTTACATCTGCACCATCTTTTTGCACCGTTCTACTATTTTTTACTATTACACCGATATTCATAATTTCTACCCTTTATTGTTTTGTATTTTTTTCTATTAAATCTTTAAGGCACTCTATGTTGCCCACCATCTCTATGCTGTTTTTTGGTCGTATTAAAAGCGTCACCTCCTTTAAAGTTTGGTCTGCAAACTCATAGCTTACTTTGTTTTTCATCACTGTATATATATCTTTGGACTTTTGAGCTAAGACTATATCAGCTCTATCTATATCTTTGTGACATACCCTCTTTTGGATAGGTATATCGCTACTAAAAATCACTATTTTCATCATTTTCCTTTCTTATAAAATATCTGGGATATCCACATCCACAACATCATCAGTTCCTTGTGGGGAGTTCCAGTCGTTGTATTGTGTTACCTCTGGCTCTTTTGATCTTGAGCCTATTTGTTCATCATCTCCATCATCATGCCCTTTATCAAGATCATGTTCATGGATTATCTTAAAGTCGTGTTTTACTGGATCAAATCGTACATCTACTTTTCTCCTTTTGAAGTTTTGTTTGTTTTTTGCTATGAGTATCGTTCGTGTTTCACTTGCTTTATCTTTGGTAAAATGGAACCAAACACCTGCTTCATGATCTGCATCGATACACCCTTTTACACTGATCTCTTCACTATCGTGATCTGCTTTTGAAGTTTGCACTACCATCATGATCACTACTTCGTGCCTTTGACACATCAGCCCTATACGGCTAAAAGTATCTGCAAGCTTCTCAGCTTTTGTGGCACTACTCATAGAAGCGTTCCCAACTCTTAGTTGTGAATCGATAAAGATAAACTCCACCCCCTTTTTGATCATCTTTCTTACTTTTCGCTCCACCTCTGCGATATCGTTTACACGATGTTCCACATACACATTTTGCGAAATTGCTACTCTTCGTTTATTATCGATATGGGGATACTTTTCATGAAGCTTTTGGATATATGCTCGTGTCCCAAACTCCATAGAAAAAAACCCACACTTCGTACCCTCAGCGGCAATATTTTCCATGATCGTAGTAGCAAAGTAGGTTTTTCCTGTCTCTTTTTTTCCACTTACAAAAACAAACTGCCCTGCTTGTATCCCACCATCAAGACTTGTTTTTGCATCCACTACCATCAGTCCAGTTTTATACAACTTCAAAGGGGGTAACCCCTCATAATACTCAGCCCACTCCTCAACAGTCTTGATAGACTCAGCCCCTGCACCTGTTTCAAGCTCATCTATACTTTTAGCTACCCCATCAATGATATCGTTAGCAAAAAACTCCCCATCAGCTTCAAGCATTTTGGTTTTTGCATTGTTCAAGATAGCAAGCAGTGTTCGCTTTTTGTAGCTTTCGATAAACGAATCCACATACGCCTTTGTGCTTGACATAGGCGTAGCACTTAGTATCTCAACCAAAACACTATCTGATACCTCTTTTTGACTCACTTTTTTTCTGATAAAATCCTCATCTGGTGGAACATCCTCTTTGATCAGATCAAGAATCGCTTGAAACACCAAAGCATGAGCTGGAAGATAAAACATCTCAGGAGTGATCGTAGACTCCATATCATCCAAAATCGTATAATCAAAAAGCACTGAGCTTAAAATCGACCGCTCAATGTTTAAGGTATAAACACTTTGATCATTCATACACACACCCCCATTTGCTCCAATACTTCCATCTTTTTACCCATTCGTGTTTTTCTAGCTTTTGCTTTCCCACCACTTTTTTTAAACTCAATAATCGCATTTGGGATAAATACCTGTGCCCCTTTATCATCAAGATAGTAGTGAACATCTTTTTTCAAAACCCCATCATTAAGGTAAGTAGCCATAGTCTGCCGACTGATCTGTAAAAAATGCTCCACACTTTTTTTCTTTGTAAGATCTGGGATAAAAAGCTGCAACATCTCCTCAAGCTTTTGTTGCTTTTCCAATATCTGATCCAATCTCTCCTCTAAAAACATCACGCCACCCCCTCTTCAAGTTTTGATGCTAGACCATAATAGTCCTCAATCATATTTTGAGCAAATTGCATAGGGGAGTTATATTTCTCTACCCCCTCAACCGCCCCACTTGCTTCAAAAATTTCCCATTCTCTTTGGTCAAACATTGTTTTTACTTTTTCCAATTTCACTAGTTCTGCCCCTTTTTCGTTGATTACTTGCTTGATATGTTTTATTTTTGCGTATAATTTTTTGAAATGTATTTTTTGCTCATCATCTAGCATTGATCTAAGCTTAAGATCGTGCCCACTACATTTCCATCCAGTCCCAAACACAGGACAAACAACCGCCACCGCCCCACTTGCAAAATTTTTATTCGAAAAGCTTTCATGAAGTGGGTAATCGCTAGGACATCCACTAGCAAATCTAAACCATTGTTCATTTAAAAAAGTGGTAAGATCCATGATAAATTTTAGATTTCCACTCTCTTTTGCATTGTAAACTCTTTCACATTTTGAATACCAGCCAATAGAAGCTATAAGCTCTTGTGTGTGGGTTGTATTCATTTTTGTGTTTGAAGAAAATATATTAAGGGCTTTTGTATAATCTTGTG
>JAGYNS010000116.1 GCA_018399655.1 Campylobacterales bacterium | reverse complement strand
TGATGGTATTGCGATCTCTTTAAGTGAAAAAAAACTTAACACAATAAAAAACATACAATCTTCCCATCCAATTTTAAGTCAAAAAAGTATCGATAGTGCCGATACACTCATAGCCACAATAAAAAAGATGACAAAAGATGATTTTTATATTTTTTGTCTTTCAGGTGGGGCTTCAGCGATGATTGAAAAGCCTGTTGAGGGGATCGATCTTGAAAATTTTCAAAAAATATCTCAAGCTTTAATAGGTTCAGGTATAGATATAAAAGTACTTAATAGTGTGCGAAAAAGCATCTCCCAAATAAAAGGGGGAAAATTAGCCCAAAATACCCAAGCCAATGGAAGAGTTTTGGTTCTGAGTGATGTGATAGGAGATGATCTAAGTACTATTGGCTCAGCCCCTATGTATGATACAAAAGTACCCCATACAATTATTGGAAACAATGCCATTGCCCTTCAAGGTGCGAAGCACTTTATAGACCAAAAGGTACAAAAATGTGAGATAGTGACTACAACTTTGGATATGGACTCACAAAATGCCACACAATATATTAAAAAGACTCTTGAGCAATTTGATACAAAGTATGAAAGCTTTTGTCTACTTTTTGGAGGGGAAACTACCACTGAAGTTATAGGAGAGGGAAAAGGTGGGAGAAACCAAGAGCTTGCTTTACGACTTTTACTTGAGGATGTGATCACTCAAGATCTATCAATTTTGTGTGCAGGAAGTGATGGGATAGATGGAAACTCACCCGCTACTGGAGCTTTTTTGGATTTTGAGATATATCAAAAAATGAAAATAGCAAGGTTAGATCCAAAAAAATATCTCCAAAACAGTGATAGCTACAATTTTTTTAAAACCTTGGGATATGATTTTACCATAGGGGCTACAGGAACCAATGTGATGGATTTTATTATATGTTTAAAAACTAAACATTGCTCTTATTGATAAATATAGAAACTATTGCTATACTAAAACTATAAATTAAAGGGGAACAGATGTCAGATTTTTTTCAAAATGGTTCAATAACAACACTTCAAAATGTATCACAACGAGATTTAGACAGCATGGAAAAAGAGCTTGAGAAATTTAGCCAGCGTCGAAATATGGTTTTATTGCTCCCTGCACTTTACTCTGAGTTTGAAACGCCAGCGATGCAAACTATACTTAGTGAACTCAAAGGGGTGAAATACCTTTATAAAATTATTTTAGGACTTGATCAAGCTACAAAAGAGCAGTTTGAAGAGGTTAAAAAAATAATGTCTACTTTAGAGGTTGAAGTGGATATTTTGTGGAATGATGGTCCACAGATGCAAAAGCTTTATGGCTCTTTAGAAGATGAGGGGTTTCGAAGTATTGATATCAAAGGAAAAGGGAGAAATGTATGGACCATGATAGGGTATGCCTTATCTGATCCAAAAGCGTATGCTTTTGCACTTCATGATTGTGATATAGTAAATTACTCAAGAGCAATTCCAGCAAGACTTTTTTACCCTATAGTTCATCCTGCACTTGATTTTGAATTTAATAAAGGGTACTACTCAAGGGTTACGGATAAGCTTCATGGACGAGTGACACGACTATTTTATTCGCCACTTATAAAATCTTTGAAAAAAATCTTTGGGAATAGTGAGTATTTGGAGTATATGGATAGTTTTCGATACGCTCTTTCAGGGGAGTTTGCTTTTATACGAACTTTAGCGAGAGGTATTCGAGTATCTCCCACTTGGGGGCTAGAGGTCTCTACTTTGAGTGAAGTGTATGAAAACACTTCAGTACGAAGAATATGCCAAACGGAGATTATGGAAAGTTATGAGCATAAACATCAAGAGCTTACAAGTGATCAGCCAAATCATGAGCTTGAAGGTGGTGTAGCAAAGATGTCAATAGATATTGCTAAAACTATTTTTCGTATTATGTCACAAAGAGGGGTAGTGTTTAGTGAAGAATCACTCAAATCTTTACGAGCTGCATTTTTTGGGGAGAGTCGAAAAGCGATAGCCAAATATGATGCAGTAGCTAAATTCAATAATTTAAAATTTGATAGAAAAAAAGAGATTGAAGCGGTTGAGATATTTGATCAATCTTTAGAAGAAGCGTGCGATAGATTTATTGATGATCCTTTAGGGGTGCCATCGTTGTCTGCATGGATTAGTGTACGATCGGTGATGTCTGAAATCTCAGAGGAGTTTATTGATACAGTAAGGAGTGACAATAATGGCTAATGAGGCTTCTCATGATAGATTTGCACTTATTAAAGAGTCTTTAGATTTTATCTATGACAAAGAGGATTCTAAAAAAGCGTATGATGAGATAACTTTACTTATAGATAAGTACAGGAAAAAAATTAAAAGCAAACCTTATGATATGACCCAAAAAGATGTGATCCTTATAACCTATGGTGATCAGATTTTTCATGAGGGGGAAACAGCCTTAGCTACACTTAAAAGATTTTTAGATGAGTATGTGGAGGACTATATCAATACAGTTCATATCTTACCGTTTTATCCATACTCTTCCGATGATGGTTTTTCTATTGTAAACTACAAAGGGGTATGCCCACGAATGGGCTCATGGAGAGATATAGAAGCTCTGTCAAAAGATCATAGACTAATGTTTGATGGGGTGATCAATCATATTAGTCAACTAAGTAGTTGGTTTAATGGTTTTTTAGCCAATGATCCTGAGTATTTGGAATTTTTCACTGAGCTTGACCCATCTACGGATTTGAGTCAAGTAGTGCGACCACGAACCACGCCACTATTGAGCGAGTATACAGATGATGAGGGGAAAGTAAGACATATATGGACCACTTTTAGCCGTGATCAAGTTGATCTTAACTATGCAAACTATAAAGTATTGCTCAAAGTGCTTGATGTGCTATTGTATTATGTAGAAAAAGGAGCAAGCTTACTAAGACTTGATGCGATCGCTTTTATCTGGAAGCAAATAGGAACCACATGTGTCCATCTTCCTCAAACCCATGAGCTAATACAGCTTATGCGTGAAGTGCTCCATGAAGTAGCCCCAGAGGTACTTATCATCACTGAAACAAATGTTCCCCATAGTGAAAATATCTCTTACTTTGGGAAAGGGGATGATGAGGCACAGATGGTCTATAACTTTGCTTTGCCACCACTTTTAGCATTTGCTATTTTAAAAGGAACAACTACGAAGCTAACACAATGGGCAAATACACTGGAGCTTCCAAGTGATAAGGTGTGCTTTTTTAACTTTACCGCCAGCCACGATGGGGTAGGGGTGCGAGCAGTGAGCGATATTTTGGATGAAAAAGAGATAGACTTTTTAGTGCAAAACACATTGTTGCATCGTGGGATAGTATCCTATCGTGCGGTTGGAGATGAACAAGTGAAGTCTCCCTATGAGCTTAATTGTAGCTATATAGATATCTTGACCCATCCAGGGGACCCAAATAGTCTTCGAGCAAAAAGGATGATCCTATCCCAAGCGGTAACTCTTAGTATGCCAGGAGTTCCTGGGGTTTATTTTCACTCCCTTGTAGGATCTCAAAACTACCATGAAGCGGTTCGAAAAACACGGCAAAACCGATCAATCAATAGAGAAAAACTTAACTTTGATAATATTCAAGAGCAGATGGCAGATGAGCACAATTTGCGAAATAGTATATTTAAAAGATATAAACAGCTTTTATCTATCCGTACCAATGAAAAAGCATTTTGCCCCTATTCACCATTTGAGTTTTTAACTATTAGGGATGAGGTGTTTGCTATAAAACGATACACAAAAGATAAGCAAGAGTATATAATAGCTTTATACAACTTTACAAATAAAATAGTACAGATCCCAAGAGATTTATTACAAGTTGGTGATGATGAGTTAATCGACATTATAACTCATAAACTATATAATAAAATAGAATTGCCAATCGAGTCATATGGGATGTTATGGCTTAAAAAAATAAATAATATGAAACAAAAGGATGAAAAATGATACGAAAATGTTTATTTCCAGCAGCAGGATATGGGACACGATTTTTACCAGCAACAAAAGCGATGCCAAAAGAGATGCTCCCAATACTTACCAAACCACTTATTCAATATGGTGTAGAGGAAGCGATGGAAGCAGGGTGTGATGTGATGGCGGTTATCACAGGAAGAGGAAAACGAGCTATTACCGATCATTTTGATATCTCCTATGAGTTGGAGCACCAGATAAAAGGAAGCTCCAAAGAGGCATTACTCAAAGATATTCGAGAGATTATGGAGAAGTGTACCTTTACCTATACACGGCAAAATGAGATGAAAGGTCTAGGGGATGCAATCTATAAAGGGAATGTATTAGTAGGGTTTCAAAACCCTTTTGCAGTGATACTAGCAGATGACCTTTGTGTCAATCCTGATGGGGATGGGATATTAAAACAGATGGTAGATGTGTACAATAAGTATAAGTGTTGTGTCATAGCAACTATGGAAGTGCCAAATGAAGAGATCCACAAATATGGAGTGATAGAGGGTCGTGAGATAGAAGATGGGGTGTTTATGGTTTCAAATATGATAGAAAAACCAGATAACGATAAAGCCCCAACCAATCAAGCAGTGATAGGAAGATATATCTTAACTCCAGATATCTTTGAGATGATCAAAAATACCAAGCCTGGGAAAAATGGAGAATTACAAATAACAGATGCATTGTGTGAACAAGCTAAAAAAGGTATGGTGATCGCTTATAAATTTAAAGGGAAAAGATTTGATTGTGGATCTGTGGATGGCTTTGTAGAGGCTACAAACTATTTTTATGATCTTGAAAAAGAGCAAAAGGAATAGTTTTTGTAGATTCTCTTAGTTTTAAAATTTAACTACCAAAAATAGCGGATAATTGTAGTTATC
>JAGYNS010000115.1 GCA_018399655.1 Campylobacterales bacterium | reverse complement strand
AGATTTTAGAAATATAGAGTTAGAGATTACTGAGACTTATATCATGCAAAACCACATTGAAGCAGTACAAAAATTGCAAAAACTAAAAGATGCTGGTTTTGCTTTAGCAATTGATGATTTTGGGACAGGTTACTCCTCACTTAGCTATCTAAAAAAATTTCCAATAGATAAACTCAAAATAGACAAAGCATTTGTTTTAAACCTTTTAGAAGATGAGAGTGATCAAGCGATTGTAAAAACAATTATCCATATTGCTAATATTTTTAATCTTAAAGTACAAGCAGAGGGTGTAGAAAGTTTAAAACATCTGGATATGCTAAAAGAGTTTCACTGTGATATAGCTCAAGGATTTTACTACTCAAAACCTATTTGTTTAAAAGATTTTTTACAATTTGAAGGGGTTAAAGATGTTTAAAGTTTTAGAACATATAAACAACTGGACATTTGAACAATATCTCCAATATAAACAAGAGATAGCTTTAGATATACAAGAGATGCTTTTCTCTATAGAAACCCCATTAGTACAGGAGTCTATTTTAGTTATAGGGAAAAATAAACTTCACCATATGATAGAGTTTCATCAAGATATTTTTATCAATTTTTTATATTTTAAGAATAGAAAAATTTTAGAAGATTATCTTTTTTGGATATATAGAGTTTATTACCACAGAAACCTTGATCTTGACTTTTTACATCTTTTTTTCTCCTGCTTTCAAAAAGTATTAAAAAAATATCTTCAAAGTAAAAGCTATTCGCAACTTTCTATATTTTATGAAGATATTTTAGCTTTTCATCAAGTACTTCTGAGTGAAATACCAAAAGAGAAACCACTTGTGCTTAAAACTAAAGAATCTGAAGAGTTTACAGAAGCTTTACTCCATGGAGATCGAACAAAAACTTTAAATATCTTAACTCAAAGTTGCCCTACTTGGGAGAAGCTTTATGAGTTTTTTTCTTCTACATTTCACGATAGTATGGAGCATATTGGATACCTTTGGGAGATCAATCAAATAACCGTAGCAAAACAACACTTAGCAAGTACAACCATAGATGATACTATCTTTACGCTTCTTGAAAAGTTTGAGCAAGAGGAACCAAAAAATAAAACCATATTTTTCTCAACCGCACCCTTAGAAGCCCATGGGCTAGGAAATAAGATCATCACTAAAATAGCACAAAAAAAAGGGTACAGCGTAATTAATATAGGAGCAAATCTTCCTACAAATGATATAATAGGTGCACTCAATGAGTTTACCCCAAACTATATTATCTTTAGTGCAACGCTCACTACAAGCCCTTATTATATAAATGAGATCTTAGAAAAACTGAAAAAATATACACCATCACACCCTTATCAAACTATTATAAGTGGGTATGGTCTGAGACATTTAGAGGACCCTAAAGAGAATTTGAAAGCTGACTTTTACTGTCAAGATATGAAAAAACTCTTAGATGTGATTGAGAATTTTTGAAATTTTAGTAAATATATAGTAAAATACTGAATAGTTATTCAATGGAGGTGTAGATTAATGAATAGTGATTTAAAGAATTATTTCTTTGAGATAATCAATCAAGCCTCTAATGGGATCACACTCTCAGACCCAAATCAACAAGACAACCCTCTTATATTTGTCAATCAAGCTTTTAGTGATATCTTTGGGTATAGCTATGATGAAGCTATTGGTCAAAACTGCCGCTTTTTACAACATGATGATACAGACCAAGTCAATCTTGATAAAGTAAGAGATGCCATCAAAAATAAAAAAGAGTGTACAACCGTTTTGCGAAACTATACCAAAGATGGTAAGCTTATCTATAATGAGATACGAATATCTCCTATATTTGATAAAGAAACAAACAAGCTCAAATACTTTTTGGGGATCCAAAAAGATATTACCACTTCTACCTCCTTTGAGCAGAAAAGCTATTTTCAAAAACTTCTTCATACAGAACATTTCAACCAACCTCTAAGTAAAAATGATATCCAAACACTTTTGCAAGAGTTTCAAACCTATGAAGCGGAACTTTTAGCTCAAAATGAGGAGTTAGTAGAGAAAGATCGAAAGCTTATAATGCTTAATATGGAGTTTGAGGCTCTTTTCAAAGAAGCCCCCATGCCATTACTATTAGTAGATGAGCAACTGCAAATTAAAAAGTTCAACCACTCCTCAGATGAGTATTTCTTATTTAGTCAATCCAAAGTTGAAATAAAATCACTTTTCCACTATGTAGAGAAAAACTCTATTCAAAAGCTTTTACGCTGGATACGATATGACCAATACACCGCGAGCACTACTGAAGTTGATATGAACTGCTACAATGAAACAAGAAGATTTAAAATAAAAGCGAAACGATACAATCTTGATCCATCTTTGCTCCTTTTTACTCTAGCTGATATTCAAGATCAACATGAAGTTCAAACTGATCTTGAACAAAAAGTACAAGAGCAACTTCAAAAAGCTCTCAAGCAAGAAAAATTTATCCAAGATCAATCAAAGCTGGCCTCTATGGGTGAGATGATAGATGCTATTGCACACCAGTGGAAACAACCTTTGGGAATCGTTTCTATGCAAACAGATTTTTTACTACAAATGAACCAAGAGAAAGAGAGTATCCCTTATGAAGAGGTAAAAGAGTGTAAAGAATCAGTTCTTTCACAGATCAATCATCTTGTGGAGACTTTAGAACAATTTCGTGACTTTTTACGACCCAATAAAACTACCCAAAGGTTTTCACTTCTAAAGATGATCAATTCGGTTTTATTGCTTATTAAAGATGATATTATGAAACACACTATAGAAATAAGTGTAGAGGCGTCGGATGATATAGAGTTTGATGGAGTTGAAAATGAGCTTAAGCATGTATTGATCAATATTCTTAGTAATGCTAAAGATATATTTATAGAAAGAAGTGTAAAAGATAAAGAGATCATCATCTCCTTGAAACAAAAACAAAACCATATACAAATAACCATCGATGATAATGCAGGTGGAATCCCTGATAATATCATTGAGAAACTTTTTGAAAACCATGTAAGTGGAAGAAAAGGTGGAACTGGGATTGGGCTTTATATGTCAAAACAGATCATCACCAAACTTGCAGGAACAATAGAAGCTACAAACATAGAGCACCCTGATGGCTCTCATGGGGCTAGATTTACCCTTTTGCTTCCATATAATAAGGAAAAAATGTATGATCAATGATTTAACAAAGCCATCTTTTGAGATAGAACATATTGACTCACTCAAACCATTTTTTGAGCAGATCTTTAACCCTATTGTTATTACCACTTCACAACTTGAGCTCCCAGGTCCTCAAATCGTTTATGCAAATCAAGCTTTTTGTAAACAAACTGGGTATACAATAGATGAGCTTTTAGGAAACACCCCTCGTATACTTCAAGGGGAGAAAACAGATCGAAAAGTTTTAGAGATACTCAAGCAAAAACTACAAAATGGGGAGTTTTTTCAAGAAAATACCATCAACTATAGAAAAGATGGGAGTGAATACTGGGTCGAGTGGAATATCTCTGCACTCTACAACAAAAAAGAGCAACTCACCCACTACTTTTGTGTACAACACGATATTAGCGTATATAAAGAGCTGGAAATTTATAAACAAGCCTTAGAAAAAGAGCTTGAAAAGTCTACAAACTCTTTACGGGAATATGAAGATGCTATTATCAATAACAGTGCTATTGCAAAACTCTCTACTGATCTAAAAATTAAATATGTCAACAATAAATACCTAGAGCTTTCAAGATATACAAAAGAGGAGATGATCGGAAAACCTATTACCCAGTTTGTTGCTAAAGAGTCACTCAAAGATATAGATCAAATAGTTCAAATAATCCAAAATGGTCAAACCTACACAAACAATTTTCAAGGAAAACCAAAATATGGGGATCCATTTTATACAGAAACTACTATAAAGCCGATCAAAGATACGAGTGGAAAAATCGTAGAATATCTTTTGATAAAGCATGATGTCACCCCTTTAGTAAATACTCACAATGAGATAACAGCAACCCAAAAAGAGATAGTTTATAAAATGGGTGAAATTGGAGAGAGCAGAAGCCAAGAGACAGGAAACCATGTCAAAAGAGTTGCAAAATACTCCAAACTACTAGGAACACTTGCAAATCTTAGTGATGAGGAGATAGATATACTTTTTATCGCAAGCCCTATGCATGATATTGGGAAAGTTGCTATTGCTGATAACATCTTAAACAAACCAGGGAAGCTTACCTCTGAAGAGTTTGAAAAGATGAAAGAACACTCTAGTATAGGATACGAAGTACTCAAAGGCTCCAATAAGTATATCCTACAAGCTGCTGCAGTGATAGCCCACCAACATCATGAAAAATGGGATGGCACAGGGTACCCAAATGGACTCAAAGGGGAACAGATACATATCTATGGACGAATTAGTGCGATTGCAGATGTATTTGATGCTTTGGGAAGTGATAGATGCTATAAACCCGCTTGGGAACTTGAAAAAATACTAGACTTTTTTCAAAAAGAGAGAGGGAAACATTTCGATCCACAGCTCATTGATCTTTTTATGGAAAACTTAGAAAAATTTTTAGATATAAGGGATGAGTTTCAAGACTAAGAATATCTCTTAAGTATTTTTAAGATAAAATCCCCTTTATGAAACACTTAAGAGGTTATGGGAAACGGTACTTTTCATTAGCAATTATTGCTATGTATTCTACACTGTACAAGCTTTGTACAATCGATGCCAATCAACAATACCACCTCAAAGCGTTTGAATATCAAGAATACAAAACTTCTCCTCCCTTTTTAAATTTTAATTATTCATCATAAACAAAAATTAAAATTAATTAGGAAAAACAATGACAAAAACAATAAAGCTAAGCCTAGTGGCTAGTTTGTTTTGCACTACAATAGGAAGTGCAGATGAAAACTTAGGGACAA
>JAGYNS010000114.1 GCA_018399655.1 Campylobacterales bacterium | reverse complement strand
ACAGTTATTCCAACTGGGAAAAAGCTTAATCTAGTAGCTCATGGATACTGTACAAAACATGGTATCTGGGAAGGTACAGAAAAAGTTGTTACTGTTAACTAATAGCGCCAAAAATTTCGCTATTAGTGCATATTAATCTATAACTCAATATAATATAGAAAACTAAAGGTTTGATATTATGTTTTTGGGTTTAGATTATATTATCTCTTCTATTTTATGGCTTACTCTTGTAGGGATATTTGTTTTTGCTTTTCGTAAGAAAATATTTAAAAGATTTTATCAAGATGAATCGATTGATCAATTTATTGAAAAACTAAAGCACTATCTTAAAAAAACCTACCCGAAAATTTCATTTAACTATTCTATTATTGATGCAACCAAAGATGAACCAAATAGTGACACAAGAAAATATACTATCATAAGTGATATTTTCAATCAATACACCGCTTTAAGCATCCCAAAAAACAAGCTTCCAACCCTCACACCAAAAGAGCTTCAATGGAATGAGTATGTTTTTAATTGTGAGCCAAACAAACAAAAACTTCCACCAGATTGGGGAAAAAGAAAAAATGCCCTTCTTACAAGAGACGATCATCAATGTTTAAGATGTAGTAAGAGACTCACTATTAGTTCTACTGAGATCTATATGCTTCGCTCTTTACAAGAGGGTGGGAAATATTATCTTGAAAATCTTATTCCTGTGTGCAAAGATTGTAAAAAAATACTTGAAAAAGACTCTTTAGAAAAAACTGTTTTCAAGATAAAAGAGGATCTTGAAGATATAGCACTAAGTTCCTAACCACATTTTTAATGATATTTCGATATTATACACATATTTTAACCATAACTCATACAAAAGAAGGATCTCTATTATGACTATTCTTGATGGTAAAAAACTATCAAACAAAATAAAACAAGAGGTAAAGGTTCAAGTTGAATCATTACAACAAAAAAACATCACGCCAGGTCTTGCTGTAGTACTTGTAGGAAATGACCCAGCAAGTGCAGCGTATGTGAAGATGAAAGAGAAAGCATGTGAAGATGTAGGGATCTACTCTATAGTACACAAGATGCCAAACTCAATCTCCCAAGAAAAGATTTTAGAGATCATTAATATGATGAACCAAAATCCAAATATTGATGGTATTTTGGTTCAGCTTCCACTTCCAAGTCAAATTGATACCACCGCTATTCTTGAAGCGATTGATCCAAAAAAAGATGTAGATGGGTTTCATCCATACAATGTTGGAAGAGTTGTTTCTGGACTTGATGGGTATATTCCAGCAACACCTTTAGGGGTAATGGAACTTTTAAAAGAATATGATATCGACCCACAAGGGAAAGATGTATGTGTAGTTGGAGCTTCAAATATTGTTGGAAAACCTATGGCAACGCTTATGCTCAATGCCAATGCCACTGTTACCACTTGCCATATCTATACAAAAGATCTCAAATCACACACTTTAAAAGCAGATATTATTTGCGTGGGGGTTGGAAAGATTGATCTTATTACGGAAGATATGGTAAAAGAGGGTGCAATAGTTGTAGATATAGGGATCAATCGAACGGATGATGGAAAACTCACAGGGGATGTAAGCTTTGATACAGTATCTTCTAAGTGTTCATATATCACTCCAGTGCCTGGTGGAGTGGGTCCCATGACTATAGCTTGTTTACTTCAAAACACTGTAAAATCAGCAAATAATAGAGAGATAAAGAAGGTCTAATGGAATTTTTCAAAAAATTATATAGGTGGAGTTCTAGCTGGACTGGAACTGTAGTAATTGTCCTTACAATTATATTTTTTATCGCTCAAGCTTTTGTAATACCTAGTGGGAGTATGAAAAACTCCCTTTTAATTGGAGATATGCTTTTTGTTAAAAAGTTTTCTTATGGAGTGCCCGTTCCACGAATTCCATGGATTGAGGTTCCTATTATGCCTGATTTTAAAGGAAATGGACATATTATAGATGGGGATAAACCACAAAGGGGAGATATTGTTGTATTTCGGTATCCCCACAATGATAAGATCCATTATGTGAAAAGATGTGTAGCAACGAGTGGCGATATATTATTTTTACGAAATAAAGATCTCTATTTGCATCCAAGTGAAGGGAATAATTTTGTAGCACAAAACTATAAAGGGTATGAAACAATCAATGTAGATGGGATGGTATTTGTTAAAAACCCATACAAAAAAAACAACCCTGGTATCCATAATAATCCAAATATTATCCAAAATGGCTACCAACCTGAACAGCTTTTTAATATGATGCCTATAAAAATACCTGAAGGTGAATTTTTTATGATGGGTGACAATAGAGACCACAGCAATGATAGCCGTTTTTGGGGAACGGTACAGTATAAACATATAGTAGGAAAACCATGGTTTATCTATTTTTCATGGGATGAAAATAAAAAAATTCGTTGGGATAGAGTATTTCAAACACCTGACCAACTTGAAGATTCAAAATATATAAATAGTGAAATAGACCACAAAGAAGGAATTTATTGATGAAGTATTTTATAGCAAGTGATCATGCTGGAGTTGATTTTAAAGTATTTGTAAAAGAGTTATTTACACAAAAAGGGTACGAAATCGTTGATATGGGACCTGAAACGAAAGAGAGAGTCGATTATCCAGATTTTGCTAGTAAAGTGTGTCAAGAGGTGCAAAAAGATGAAAACAGCAAAGGGATCTTGATCTGTGGTACTGGTATAGGGATGTCGATGGCTGCTAATAAGTTTGATGGAATTCGAGCAGCACACTGTCACAATGAATACAGTGCAAAAATGGCACGAGAGCACAATGATGCCAATATACTCTGCTTAGGTGAAAGGGTAACTGGTCTTGGGATGGTTGAGGAGATTATCGAATCTTGGCTTACTCACTCTTTTGAAGGTGGAAGACATGCTGGGCGAGTTGAAAAAATAAATGCTTTAGCTACTATGGGAAGTTGTAGAGTCTAATGGAACGCTCACTTCCACCCTCAGACTGGGTTGTTTATGTTGTTGTACTAGGAACTGTAGCAGCTATTATGCTAGGAAAATGGCTCATGTTTTTCAATGATAAAAAAGCACCTAAACAATCCCAGCCTGAAGAGTTTGACGATGAGATTGAGCAAATACTTGAAGAAACTATAGAAGAAACTCCACAAAAAGGCTCAAAATGATCAATCCAACAATTATAGACTATATCTTTAGCTCCGCTTCTATTCAAAGATGGAATGACTATCCACGGATGGTTGATCTTGTGGAGCTTGATAAACAAGCACATAAAATTATTATTGCTTATTTTATTGCCAAACAAGAAAAAGATGTGAACTATACCCATTTGATAGAAGCTCATATTTTTGAATTTTTACGAAGAATTGTGGTTACCGATATTCGTCCTGATGTATTTCGAAAAGCGTTAAAAAAGAAAGGCCCACAGATCAATAACTGGGTACTATCAAAACTTGAACCATCTTTAAACCAAATTGATAATGGACTCTTTTTGCAAAAATTCAAAGAGTATTTAGCCGATGAATCTATGTATAAAAAAGAAAGGTTTATCCTTCAAGCCGCCTCTTATCTCTCTACAAGATGGGAGTTTGGGATTGTGTATCAAACGAGTCAATTTTTAAATGATATTGATGAAGTAAAAAAAGAGGTAGACGCAGAGATTGAGGATTATTATGAACTTATAGGCGTTCGAAAAATCGCTTTGAATCAAAAATTAGCTAAGATCATTGATCTAAGTGGAAGACTGCGATTTCAAAAAAGATGGGCACAAACCCCACGAATTCCTGAAACATCAGTACTAGGACATATGCTCACTGTTGCTATTTTTGGATATTTTTACTCATTGCAAATCAATGCTTGTGATAAAAGGCTTCAAAACAATTTCTTTGTAGCTTTATTTCATGATCTTCCTGAAGCTCTAACTAGAGATATCATAAGTCCTGTTAAATACTGCGTGGATGAATTAGCAGATATCATTGCTCAGTTTGAAGTGAGCCAAATTGAAGACAAGATACTCCCATATATCCCACACCATATGAAAAAAGAGTTTTCTTATATTTTAGGGATGGATGAAAACAATTTCAAAGATGAGTTTGAAAACAAAGTGATTTTAGATGGAAAAATTACCGTAGTAGAAGATATGCAACGGTACAATTTAGAAAAATACAATCCAATAGATGGGAAAGCTTTAAAACAGTGTGATAAACTTTCTGCTTTTATTGAGGCGAGTTTGTCTATTTCCCATGGTATTAAATCAAAAGAGTTACTCAATGGGAAAAAACAAATTATGGATGGCTTAACCCAAGTAGGTGGAGTGGATTTTAAAAAGATTGCTGAAAATATCGATGAGGAGTTTTGCACCACTGGGGCTACTCAAATTAGATTGGAGCTTTAAATGGAATTTGCAATTATATTTATAGCCGTAGGTTTTATTGCTTACTTTTTACTTTTTAAAACAAAAAATAAGATACAAGAGACCTCAACGAAAAAAGAGCAAATTGTACTTCAATATGAAAAAGAACTTCAAAAACTCCTTGAAGAGGCACAAACACCTCAAGAGCAAACTAAGATTAAAAATCATTTTTTACAAAAGTGTAATGATGAACTTTCCCGCAATATATTTTTCACCCAAGAGGAATCAAAACAAGCGTTACATAAACTAGCACAACTATGAAACAAAGCTTATTTGTAACCGCTACAAACACTGATGTAGGCAAATCTTACGCTTGTGAAGTTTTTTTAAAAAAGTTTGCAAAAGAGGGGAAAAGAGTTGGATACTATAAGCCTATCGAAACGGGAGTGACAAAAACCCCTGACGATGGCTCTAAATTGCTTTGCTTAGCACAAAAGCTTAACCCTAGTTTTGACTTTACTGTTGATGAAGTTGTCCCATATCAATTCTCACTTCCTGCTGCCCCTTTTGTTGCGAAAAAAGACTCTTCTATTGATATAGAATATATTTTCAATCAAGCTAAAAAACTCTTAC
>JAGYNS010000113.1 GCA_018399655.1 Campylobacterales bacterium | reverse complement strand
TTTTTTCTGGCCATCAACTCTATCTTTTGTGATCGTTAATCTATCTCCAACACTTAGCTCAATAGGTTTTTTCAAATGAGAGATTCGTATCTTTGGTCCTGCGATATCTTGAAGTATGGCTACCTCTTTTCCTAGTTTTTTCGCTGCATCTCGTATTTTTTGAATAGAGTCCTTATGGTACTCATGGGTTGCATGGGAAAAGTTCAATCGAAATACATTTACCCCTTTTTTGATAAGTTTTTCAATGGAGCTTGGACTATCTGTAGATGGTCCTAAAGTTATGACCACTTTTGTTTTTCTCATTTTTTATCCTTATATTCTCAAATTTAGTGTATAATTTTATTGAAGTTTAGCCACATATCGGTTACAATGTAACCATTTAGAAATAATATTATATTATCATTCTACAATATAAACAATAAAACTAACACAAAGGACAATAAATGGCATTAAAAGTTGCAATCAATGGAACAGGAAGAATAGGTACAATAGTAGCAAAAATAGTTACTCAAAGAGATGATTTAGAGCTTGTTGCTTTAAATACTACAAGTGATTTGGATATGCTTGTATACCTTTTAAAATATGATTCAGTTCACAAAGGGATCGATGCAGAAGTACTTGATGAAAACCATGTAAGTATTGGTGGGAAAAAAGTAAGAGTATTTAGTGATAGAGATCCAAAAAATGTTGACTTTGGTGGGTGTGGAGCAAAAGTAGTAATAGAGTGTACGGGGGCATTTTTAACTACCGAAAAATGTGAAGCGTATTTGAAAAATGGTGTTGAAAAAGTGGTTATGAGTGCACCTGCAAAAGATGATACTCCTACTTATGTACTTAATATCAATACTGATAAATATAGCGGGGAAGCGATCATCTCAAATGCGTCTTGTACAACAAACTGTTTAGCACCTATTTGTAAGGTTTTAGATGATGAATTTGGGATTGAAAATGGATTGATGACAACTATCCACTCATACACAAACGATCAAAATATCCTTGATGTAAAACATGCAAAAGATCAAAGAAGAGCAAGAGCAGCTGCTATTAATATGATCCCAACTACAACAGGAGCTGCAAAAGCTATAGCTCTTGTAATGCCACACCTAAAAGGGAAACTTAACGGATATGCGATGAGAGTTCCAACAGCAGATGTATCTGTAGTTGACCTGACTGTAAATCTTAAACAAGAGGTTACAAAAGAGGAAGTAAATAAGGTGATGGAAAAAGCTGCATCTTCAAACTTTGATGGGCTTATTGAAATAGACAATGACAAGAGAGTTTCTAGTGATTTTATAGGAAGCTCATATAGCTCTACATTTGTACCAGATATGACAAGTGTTGTAGATGGAACTACTGTAAAAGTTCTTGCTTGGTATGACAATGAGTGGGGATATAGTAGTAGATTAGTGGATATGGTGAAATTTGTAGGGGAAAAGTGATGCTAACCTTTCATAAAACATCAAACTTTTATGAGTCAGGATACAATGAGGCGATTGGTGAAAAAGCTTTCTTACAAGTAAAGCAAGAGTGTGATAGTGGAGAAATTGGCTACTATACACTCCCAACAACCTCTTTAAATATAGTAAAAGAGCTTGAGCAATATACCAAAACCAACAAAAGTCTTATAGAGGCGAAAAATATTGTGGTCATTGGTATTGGGGGATCATCTCTTGGAGCTAAAGCGATCGATTCACTCCTTTGCCACAAAAGAGATAATGGGAAAAGAATTATCTTTTTTGAAAACTCTGATCCAATAGATATTCGTACTAAACTTCATGATTTGGTAAAAAACAACACGGCTATTATACTTATCTCAAAATCGGGAGGAACCATAGAGACTATCTCCACTTTTAAAACCATCGTTTCACACCTTTGTATCGATTTTAACTCAATTGATGCTTCAAGGGTTGTTGCCATTACTGATCCCGATTCTATTTTAAGTAAATTTGCCAAAGAGTATGGGATCAAAGAGTTTAATATGCCTAGCAATGTGGGTGGGAGATTTTCTGTTTTAAGTGCTGTGGGTATTGTTCCACTTTTTTTAGCGGGATATGATACCAAAGCACTCCTTCAAGGTGCAGATGAATTTATCCAAAGTTTTTTTAATAGAAGCCAAGATCATATTTTACAAAAAGCATACTATCACTTTGCAAACAAAGATTCAAAACCGATCAATATAATATTTTCTTACTCAAACTCTTTAGAAAATCTTTCAAAATGGTTTGTACAACTTTGGGGAGAATCTTTAGGGAAAATAGATAAAAATGGAAATAGTGTAGGACTTACCCCTATTGGACTTACAGGTTCAGTAGATCAACACTCTTTTTTACAGCTTATTATTGAAGGTCCAAAAGATAAAACTGTAACATTTATCAATATTGATGATTTTGAAGAGGATATTCAGATCCCTGAACTTTCACTCAAACATATTGAAAAAACAGATTATATCAATGGAAATAGCTTTAATACTTTGATCAATGCTCAATGTGATGCAACAATGCAAAGCCTCATTGACAGTGGCGTACCATCAGATAAGATCTCTTTAAGTGTTGCTAGTGAGCAAAATGCTGGTTCTATTATCGCTTATTTTGAGGTTTTAACTTCACTTGTGGGAGCTATGCTTGAGGTCAATACTTATGACCAACCAGGTGTTGAACTTGGAAAAAATATTTTAGTTAAAAAATTTCAATCCTAAAAGGAATATGTATATGGCTATAGGGATTCTTACCTCTGGGGGAGATTGTGCAGGGATGAACCCTGCGATTAAACAGTTTGTTGATCATTGTTTTATGAAAAATGTACAACCGTATTTGATCTATGATGGATTAGAAGGGCTTATTGATGGAGATATCAAACAAGCAGACCATAAAGATGTAGCAGGGATCATCCATCTTGGTGGAACCATTTTGCGATCTTCAAGATCAAAGCGATTTTTTCAGTTTGAATATAGAAAACAAGCCTTTGAAAATCTTCAAAAACATGGTATCGATAAGCTTGTAATCTTAGGTGGAGATGGTTCATTTCGAGCCCTAAACCAATTTTACAAAGATTTTGGAGTACAATTTGTAGGGATCCCCTCTACCATTGATAATGATATATTTGGAACCGATTATTGTTTAGGGGTTGATACTGCACTCAACATTATTCGAGGTGCGACTGATGCTGTTCGTGATACTTCCGCTTCATTTAAAAGAGGATGTGTGATCGAAACTATGGGGAGAGATTGTGGATATCTTGCATTGGTTTCTGCTATTACTTGTGGGGCAGAGGTGTGTATTATCCCAGAGTTAGAGTACAACTTAGATTCCCTAGGACTTAAGCTTCGTTCACAAATAGAGCATGGAAGATTGTATGTGGTATGTGTGGTTGCAGAGGGGACAAAAAAAACAAACGATCTTGTACAATGGCTTGAAAATGATGTAGGGATTGAAACACGGGCGACCACTTTGGGACATATCCAAAGAGGTGGCAACCCTACTGTTTTTGATCGACTGATGGCAACAGAGTTTGCAACATTTGCAGTAGACAAACTTATCCAAAATGACAACAACGAAGGGCTAGTAGTAGTTTATAAAGATGGGCAATTTGAGTTTGTCTCTATAGAGCATGTCAATTCACAAAAATATACAATTTCGCCAAATCTTTTACAGATGGCACAAGGGATGGTACACTAAATTATGGAAAAAATAATACAAAACACATACGACTCATTATTGAACCTAAAAAGTGAGATTTTAGAGTATATTGATCTTGATCAAGAAAACCAAAGTATCCAAAATCTTGAAGCATACCTCAAGCTTCGATCGCTTGATATTACAAAACTTCAAGATGAACTGACCAATTTAGGATTATCCTCTTTAGGGCGGGCTCAAAGTTGCGTTTTAAACTCTATCAATCAAGATATATTTATCCTAGCAAAACTTTTACAAAAAGAGTATACTCAAAGTAAAATAGATAAAGAAGCATTAAACTTTGATGATGCAAGAAAAATACATCTTAATAATGCAAAAGTATTTGGAAAAACAGAAGAGAGTTTTAAAACAAAAGTGATGGTAACACTTCCAAGTGATGCAGCAACCTCACCGAATCTAATAGGTGATCTTATAAAAAGTGGTGCATCTGTTCTTAGGATTAACACCGCTCACGATGATGCAAATACTTGGAATGCTATGGCTGCAATTATCAAGCAAGAAAATCAAAAACAAAATAAAGATACCAAAATATATGTAGACCTAGCTGGACCTAAAAATAGAACCCAAAAAATTGAAAAACTTTTTACCCCTTTTCGAATTGGTTCGTGGAGAGATCCAAAAAAAGTACAGATTTTATCTCAAAGTATCCCAAATGCTTTAACCTCAAAAGGGCTTAAAGATAATTTTGGCAATAGAATCTCTACACTTGTAGTCAGTGATGAGCTTTATAATGAAGCTTTACAAGCAGACGCTTTGACCATTGATGACTTTGAAAGAGAAAAAACCCAAACCTATACCCTTTTTGTGGAAGAGGGGAAACTTTTTATTGAGGTGGATAAAAAAATCACTATTTTTGAAAATAGCACCGTAGAGCTTACTTATGATGATGGAAGAGAATCGCGTATGAGCCGATTGTACAACTTTGAACTTTTGCCTCAAGAGATTCGACTTTTTAAAGATGATAAAATTATCATCGCACAAAAAAACATCTTAGGACAAGCAGATTTTGAATATCAAGATGTTCTATACAAGGGGATTATAAGCTGTAGCAATAAAGATATCTTCCCATTTGTTAAAATTGGGGATGAGATATTTATCGATGATGGAAAAATCGGGTGTAAAGTGATCGATTCAAATGAGCTAGGACTCGTATGTGAAGTATTTTTAGCTAAAGAAAATGGTACCGTTTTAAAAGAGGAGAAAGGGATCAATTTTCCAAGTACCGATCTTCAAATTGACGCTATTACAGATGAGGATAAGAAAAATTTTGAATCAATTGTAGAGTTTGCAGATATTATTGGATTATCTTTTGTTCAA
>JAGYNS010000112.1 GCA_018399655.1 Campylobacterales bacterium | reverse complement strand
ATAGTATCTGAAAATTTTGTGACCTCAAAATCTATAGTTTGGGCTAGCGTACCACATAGTTTATAGATAAATCCTATACTTAATCCTTGATTGGTGACATCTACCCCTTTTTCACTTTGTGAGATGCTATTAAGTGTCGATATAAATATCTTTTCAACCCCATCAAGGGTAAATGAAAAACTTTTTTCTAAATAGCTATCTTGGATAACTAACTTATCGCTCATGATCTCTAAAGAGCTATATTGCTCATCGGTATTGAGTTTTACTCCATTGATAGTGACACTTTGAAGTGAAGCAAAATGTAAATTCCACTCATGCAAATAGTTAAAACAGTTACCACTATTGGTATCTATAAACAGATCAATAGTGATTTTATCTTTTTTAAAATGGTAGATTTTATTAAGAGATGTATCAAATTTTTCTTTGTCATATATCCCCCCATCTCTTTGAAGACTTAGCTTCTTCTTCGTAGCTTTGAGTACTTCAAATGGTTGATTAGCAAAGTCACCATACTCAATAAAACTATTTTTTGCAAATTGTTCACTATCAATATCTAAAGGGACAATATGATCTATAGCAGATTTTTTAAAATACCAATCATAATCAAATGCAATCTCTTGATCCACTTTTAAAGTGTTGTCATGAATAGTGGTAAGCTCATCTTCAAGAACCACCTCATACTCACTAGTGTTATTCTCAATTTTGCTATGGTAGGACTCCTCATATCTTGTAAGGGTATTTTGTAAGTTAAAGTTTTTTTCTAAAAGATCAAGCTCAAATATCTGCCCACCTTGTTTTGGGCTGATGATTGTTAAAAGCTCTTTTTTTAAAAATTTGTATTCGTTGTAGCCATCCATATCGATATCAAGAATATCTACACTTTGTCCTAAAATCTTTTCACACTCTATAATATATTTGTATGCATTATCTCTTAAGTTAGGAAGATACACTCCACCAAAAACTCCATGCCACAAGACATCATTGCACTGAGATTTGTATAAAGCTTCCAGATATTTTTTCTCATCAGGTTGTTTTTTAGAAAGCTCTAAAAATCTTTTATGGATCCAATTGCTCTCTTGATATTTTGTAAAAAAGTTTTTCCAAGTAGATCCTCGTAAAAATTTACTTGTTTGTGGGTAGTTGTGTATATAAGACTCTAGCTCTTTTGCTTCTTCACTGTTTAAAGACCACTCCCCCATCTCAAAATAAGATACGGTTGGTAAATAAGTAAGAGCAATAGGCTGGTTTTGTTCATAGTACTCTTTAAAAGTGTTTGTTTCAATGTTTGGATCAGCTAAAGTTTGAGTGATAAAATCCTCTAGCCATTTTTTCTCATACACTGTTTCATAAGTTTTTGGCCAGATACCAAATTTTTCCCCATCATCAAAAATAACGGCAGCATTTTTCCCATCCTCATTGGCAAAGCTATGAAGAAGAGTATTTGTTTTTTCTAAAGAGTAAAATGGGATGGCGTAGCGAAGGTCTTGATTGATAGGGAACAGTGCCATAGTCTCCCCAGAGTCCTCGGTATTGAAATATCCATTGAGGGTTTCTAGCTTTGCTCCACAGCTTTTGAGATGATAATCATCAACGATCACATACTCTATACCACAGCTTTTAAGATCTTTTATAATAGAGTTGTCCCAAACCCTTTCAGTGAGCCAAAGTCCACGAGCTGTTTGTTTGAAATGTTTCTTAATATATCGATTGAGTTTGAGAATTTGTTCAACTCTATCGTTAGATGGGATAGAGGCTAATACAGGCTCATAAAATCCACCTGTAAAAAACTCTATTTGATTGCTTAGCTGTTGCATGAGTGAAAATAAAGCAGAATCATTTTTTTGAATGTACTGCAAAAGTGATCCACTAAAATGGACGGAGATTTTAAACTCTGGAAACTTTTTTAAAGTTTCAAAAAAAGGTTTATATGATTTTTCAATAGCATCATCAATCACATAATTAAAGTTGTCAATAGGTTGATGGCAATGAACCCCTAAAAGTAAAGCTGTTTTCATAAACTACTCCTGTGTTTTATGCTTTGATTGTACACTTTAAAAGTGACAAAAGGGTTACAATAGACTACTTATGCGAAATGTTTTTTCACTATTTCTATTTCATCTTTTGAGCCAAAATAGATAGGGGTCTTTTGATGAAGTTCATCTAAGCTTATATCTAAAATTCTTTTTTTTCCATCTATTGCTTCTCCATTTGCAAGTTCTATGATAAATGCCATTGGATATGCTTCAAAGAGAAGCTCTAGGGTTCCATTTGGGTTTGATTTTGTTGCAGGAGAGGAGTAGATCCCCCCTTGTTTAAATAAAATTTGGTGGGTATCTAAAGCCAAAGAGTTACTCATACGAAGTCTATATCCAGAACTAAAAAAAGTATCAATGAGTTTGATATGGTTTTGGTCAAATTCACTTCTTATCCCAGCAGTGGAGTTGATCTTTCCTCGATTTTGAAGAGTAAGTGGATCTTGTTGGATAAACTCCCCATGTTCATTAGAAAAATACTTTACCCCTTCATCTTTTGAGGCAAATACAAGCTGAAAAGTGGGACCATAAGTGATATAAATAGCCGCTTTTAAGTTTTGTGGCTCAAACTCATTTTCATAAATTCCAAATATCGTTCCTAAAGAGAAATTTACATCCAGAAGATCAATATTGTCAATCGCTACAAAACTTACGAGGTATTTTCCCTTTTGGGGGTTTACCGCACAAAACTGTTTTTTATCTTTTCCTATAATCCCTTTGACACTTTTAAGATACTCAAACTCTTTTTCAATAATATTGGCACAATAACTATACACATCACTGTGGATCTGCTTGGGAGATTTATCCTCCTTCGTAAACTTATCATACCCTATAAAAACCTCTTTTTCAATACCATTTGCTATATTGGTAATAGCGTTGTATACTTCAATCATCCTTGAATACCTTTGTTTTTTAAATATACAATTGTAGCAAAAACTTGCTTGACTAAAATAAAGATGTTACTATCTTTTTTGCATCATCTATAATAGACTCAAGATGATCTTGATCTATAAAACTTTCGGCATATATTTTATAAATATCTTCTGTCCCAGAAGGTCGTAGTGCACACCATCCATTTTTGGTATTGATCTTTAGTCCTCCTATCTTTGCACCATTACTAGCTGTTGTAAGGATAGACTCTATTTTTTCATTTGCCATTGTAGTGGCTTGGATATCTTCTGAAGTAAGGTTTTTCAAGATTGTTTTTTGTGCACTATTTGCTGGTGCATCAATCCTTTTATATATTGGGTTTCCATGTTTTTTGGTAAGATCATCATAATACTCCCCAGGATCTTTTTTGGTATTTGCTAAAATCTCAGCAGCTAAAAGATTTAAGATGATCCCATCTTTATCTGTACTCCAAGGTTTTTTATCAAATCGTAAAAAACTAGCCCCAGCACTCTCCTCTCCTCCAAAAAATATTTTCCCATCGATCAATGGATCAACAAACCACTTAAATCCCACAGGGGTTTCTAAAACATCTTTGCCATTATCAAGAGCTACTCTATCGATCATAGAGCTACTTACAAGTGTTTTTCCGATCCCTAGATTATCAAACTTTCGATGTTTACAAAGATAATCAATTGCAACACTTAAATAGTGATTAGGGTTAAGAAGTCCTTTGCTTTTAGTTACAATTCCATGTCTATCAAAGTCAGTGTCATTTCCAAAAGCGATATCAAATTTATCTTTATACTCTATAAGTCCAGCCATCGCATATGGGCTTGAACAGTCCATTCTGATCTTTCCATCTTTATCACAGTGCATAAATGAAAAGGTAAAATCAGCAGTATCATTGAAAATTTCTATATCAAGTCCATAGAACTTTTTAATAGCATGATAATATTTCATCCCACTTCCACCCATACAATCTGCCCCAATAGTAAGGTTTGCTTTTTTAATAGACTCCATATCAATAACATTTTGAAGATCAATCACATAAGGGGTAACAAAGTCATAAGGGGTGATACACTCTTGCTCTAACGCCTCTTCAATGGATAAATAATGCACCCCCTCAAGGTCGTTTTGTAAATATTCGTTGGCTTTATTCTCTATCCATGAGGTTGCATCTACATCTGCTGGTCCACCATTGTCTCCATTGTATTTAAAACCACCATCACAAGGTGGATTATGGGAAGGGGTTATTACTATCCCATCACTTCCTTGATGATTTAAAATAGCGTGGGAGATCACAGGGGTTGGGGTATATTCAAAATTTGCAGCGTAACACACTGGTACTTCATTGGCTGCTAACACTTGAAGTGCTGAGTTGTGTGCAGCAGTAGATAAGGCATGAGTATCCATCCCTATAAAAAGCTCACCTGTGATATTTTGTTTTTTTCTGTAGTCAACCACTGCTTGAGTGACGGCTAATATGTGTGCTTCATTAAAATTATTTTTTAGGCTACTTCCTCTATGTCCTGAAGTTCCAAAGCTAATAAGCTGATCGGTATCATTGGTATCTGGGTAGTTTAAATAATATTGGCTAATAAGGTTTGCAATATTCTCTAGTATCTCTTTTGGGGCAAGTTTTCCTGCATTTGAATCTATCATAATCATCCTTCATATAGTGCATTTGTCAACATAAAAGCCATTTTAGCAAAATAGGTTTTAATCCATAGAATTATATTTGTAACCCTCTTGTAACTTTTTTAAATTACAATTGCACTGTTAAAAAAACAAAAACACACAAAAGGAAACACAATGACATTATTAAAAAAATCGGTATTAGCTGTTACAGCTGCTGCAGTAGTTGCAACAACTGCAAGTGCTAGAGATCAAATCAGAATCGTTGGAAGCTCAACAGTTTTCCCATTTGCTAGTTATGTAGCAGAAGAGTTTGGTGCAACAACAGGATTTAAAACTCCAGTTATTGAATCAACTGGTTCAGGTGGGGGTATGAAAATATTCTGTACTGGAAATGGACTTGATACTCCAGATTTTACAAACGCTTCAAGAGCTATGAAGCCAGGTGAGTTTGAACTTTGTCAAAAAAACGGAGTAAAAAATATCGTTGGTATGATGGTAGGATATGATGGTA
>JAGYNS010000111.1 GCA_018399655.1 Campylobacterales bacterium | reverse complement strand
TGTCATTCAGTATTCCACAGTGACCATGGTCGGTATACTCACAAAAGCAAAGATCAGTGATGACAAACATATCTGGATAGTTTTCTTTGATCGCTTTGACTGTTCGGCTGATGATACTATTTTCACACAAACACTCACTTCCAATACTATCTTTTGTATCAGGAATAGCAAATAAAATGATGCTTTTTAGCCCTATAGTTTGTAAGTACTTACACTCTTTTAATATCTCATCAAGTGACATTTGAAACACCCCTGGCATAGAGCCCACTTCGTTTTTGATATTTTTACCCTCTTTGACAAACAATGGGTAGATAAGGTCACTTGGAGTTACATGTGTTTCTTGGACAAGTTCCCTTAGCGTTTCATTAATTCTCAATCTTCTAAATCTTTTAAACATAGATATAAACCTTTTTCGATATAATTGCGATATTTTAACTAATAACTAATTACGAACAAGTAAAGGCAATTATGAAAATTGAGATCTCTAAAGTAGCAAATCTTCCAACAACACATGGAGAGTTTTTAATCCAGTCATTTAAAGAGGGGATCAAAGAACACTTAGTAGTATTTTCAAAAAAGTATAAAGATGGCTTCAATAAAGATGAGCCAGTGATAGTAAGAGTTCATAGTGAGTGTCTCACAGGTGATGCTATAGGTAGTGTAAAGTGTGATTGTCAAGCTCAGCTTAACTTTGCACTTGATTATATCAATGAAAATAGTGGTATGGTGATCTATTTACGACAAGAGGGGCGTAATATTGGGCTTTTAAACAAAGTCAATGCCTATGCACTCCAAGATAGTGGTTTTGATACGGTTGAAGCCAATCATCAATTGGGATTTGCAAGTGATCAAAGAACTTATGAGGTGGTTGATTTTATTTTTGAGTATTATGGGATACAAAAGATATTGCTCATGACAAACAATCCAGCGAAGATCAAAAGCTTAAGTGTAGAGATAGTAGATAGAGTAGAGGTCAAAGTGGGGGAAAATACTCACAATGAGAACTATCTCAAAACAAAAAAAGAGAAGATGGAACACCTCCTTTAATGGCACTTTTTGGTTTAGAAAAGAAGCTTCAATCTGATCGATTAGAGTTTGATGAAAAGTTTTATAGTAGATGTGAGCAGTTTGCATCTCTTTTAAAGCAGTGGGGTGCGGTACACAATCTAAGTGCACAGCTTCAAGATGAGCAGATCGAGGAAAATATTATCGATAGTATCTATCCTTTGAAGTTTTTAAATAGTTTTGATACACTTATAGATATAGGTACAGGTGCAGGATATCCTGGGATGATATTGGGTATTGCTAGACCTGAAGCAAAGATAGTATTATGTGAACCAAAAGCAAAAAGGGTAGCATTTTTAAATTTTGTCAAAAACTCTTTGGGATTAAAAAATGTAGAGGTGGTACAAAATAGGGTGGAAAATCTTCCACCTCAAAGCTTTGATCTGATCACAAGTAGAGCCGTTACAAATACTTCGTTGCTTATGAGTATGACAGGTAACTTACAAACCAGTGAAACAGAGTACTTGTTTTACAAAGGGAGCATGTGTGATCAAGAGATCAAAGAGCTTCGATTTGAAAACTATGAGATTATAAAATACAAAGAGCATAGAAACTATTTATATATAAAAAGAAAAGGATTATTTGATGATATTTAAAATATTAGCAATTGTAGTGGTACTTATACTCGTGTATATGGTGTTTTTTAAAAAAAGTAGAGAGCAAGATATTGCAAAAAAAGATGATAAAAAATATGATCAAATAACAGATACCCTTGAGGAGTGTCCAAAGTGTGGCACTTTCGTTTCAAAAGATGAGGGGATCCTTAGCAATGGGAGATATTTTTGTTCGAAGGAGTGTTTATCATGATCTTGATAGGTTTTGAGCATATACCACATCAGGAGCTTGAAAAGGTAGACTCAATAGAAGATATATCAAAAACCAAAGCCAATAGTACGGTTTATTTTGAATATAATATTGAGCTTTTAAGCTATTGTTTTGAAAACTCTGTTTCAAGTGCTGTGAAGGTCACAAATGTTTTGCAAGGGTTGTATTGCCATAATTTGGGGGTAAAATATATCATTGTAGAGGATGATATTGCACTTGCTGTTCAAGATATTGCAGATCACTATTTATTTGATAGTAAAATCTTAGTACAAATAGATGATCAGAATAAAATAGAATCATATGCAAAACAGCATATCGATGGTGTGATCGATAAAACACTTTTGGACTAAGTAGATGAAAGAGATACTTGATATACTCATATGGGTAGGATTTGGGTTTTTACTTTTTGTCTTTTTAAGAGGGTTTAACGAATCCCAAGTACAAAAGCACAAAGATAAACTAGATGAAGTAGAAAAAAGAAAGCAAGAAAAGAAAGAAGAGGAAAAAACAGT
This sequence comes from Campylobacterales bacterium, assembly GCA_018399655.1. GTDB lineage: Bacteria > Campylobacterota > Campylobacteria > Campylobacterales > Arcobacteraceae > JAIOSF01. Next base: position 2,681 of record JAGYNS010000111.1, on the reverse strand, counting down.
ATGATAAAACCACTATTAATAGAGATTGTTGTTGAGGAGTTACCAGCTATTCCGTTTTTAAAAGAGCTTCCAAATATTGAAAAAAAATGGGCAACGATACTGGAGCAAAATGATCTATTGTGTGAGTTTCATTTTTATTATACCCCTAGACGACTTGTGTTTTGGCATAGAGAGTTTCAAACAGCTCAAGAGGACAAAGAGCAAGAGAACTGGGGAGCACCACTTGCCATTGCGTATAAAGATAATGAGCCAACAGGAGCAGCCAATGGGTTTGCCAAAAAATGTGGTATAGCAGTAGAAGAACTTCAAACCAATACACGAAATGGGCAAGAGTTTTTATACCACAAATCTACTATCAAAGGGAAAGAATCAAAAGAGCTTTTAGGTGGTATGGTACAAGAGCTTATATCGCAACTTCACTTTGGAAAGTCTATGCGATGGGCTACACAAACTGAGAGCTTTATACGCCCAATTCGAAATTTAAGTGTAGTATTGGGGGAAGAGTGTATAGAAGCCCAGCTTTTTGGAGTGAAGTCCTCAAAATTAAGTTTTGGACATAGAATGGTAAGCTTTGAGCCATTTTCATTTGAGTTTGCAGGGGATTATTTTTGCAAGCTTGAAAAGCACGGGGTGATACTCTATCCAAATGAACGGCGAAAAATCATTTTAGATCAGATGGAAAAACTTCAAAAAGAGCACGATCTACAAATAGAGATAGATGAAGAGCTTTTAGATGAGGTTGTAGCAATTACTGAGTATCCTACAGCACTTGTTGGGAACTTTGATGAGGAGTTTTTAGAGCTCCCTCCTGAGGTTATTATAAGCTCTATGAAAGAGCACCAAAGATATTTTGCAGTATATAAAGATGGTAAAATAACCAATAAATTTATCGTAGTATCAAACGCTTATACAAAAGATTTTAGCTATATCATTGCAGGAAATGAAAAGGTTTTACGACCACGACTGAGCGATGGGATGTTTTTTTGGAAAAACGACCTTCAAAATGGGCTCCAAAATGAAGGCTTAAAAAAAGTAAGCTTTGTAGAAGGGCTAGGATCGATGTATGATAAGTGTGAGAGAGAAGCTTTTATCGCACAACTTATAGCTGATCAGCTTGATCTTGATGAGGAAAAAGAGCTATTAAACCAAACAGTGATGCTAAGCAAGGCTGATCTTTTAAGCGATATGGTGTATGAGTTTACTGACCTTCAAGGACTTATGGGGTATTACTATGCAAAAAAAGCTGGATATGATGAGCTTTTATCAACTGCACTGAAAGAGCAGTATCTCCCTGATGGTGAGCAAAGTGAATTGCCATCAAATATATTTAGTGCCATAGTTGCTATGTCCCATAAGCTTGATAATCTTATGGGATTATTTAGTGTAGGGATGCTTCCAACAGGGAGTCGAGATCCATTTGCTCTTCGTCGAGCAGCTTTAGGATTATTTAAAATATGTAAAGAGCATAGCTTGCCTTTGGATGTGGAAAAAGTGATAGAGGATTCTTTAGAAAAATATCCAAACCTACAAAAAGAGCAACTAGTAGAGTTTTTAAATGAGCGAATCTATAAACTGTATAACGATGTGAACCCAAGTGTTGTCAAAGCAGTGTTGCAAAGTAGTGGGAAAAAAGATCTTCACAGTATCATCTTAAAAATAGAAGCATTAGCTTCTATTGTACAAAGTAGTGAGTTTAAAAGTTTAAGTGATACATTTAAAAGAGTTGCCAATATTGTAAAAGATGTAGCAATAGATACAGATATAAAAGTAGATGAAGCTCTTTTTGAAGAGGAAGCAGAAAAAAGCTTATATAGTGCATTTGAAAAAGTCAATAGTAAGATCTACACCACTTTGGATGAAGAGCTTGATGAACTCTTTGCACTCAAGCCACAGCTTGATAACTTTTTTGACAATGTTTTTGTCAATCATGAAAATGAAGCGATAAAAACAAATAGAAAAAACCTCGTGGCATTGGTGTATAGTGCGTTTAAAAAAATAGCTGATATTAAAGAGATCACGATATAAAGTATAAATTTTGAATAAAATTGAAAAAAATGCTCTAGAATATCTTAAAGCAAATAAAAAATCTTTTTTTCAAAAATATTTAGATAATTTTGTCCCTCAAGATATCAAAACTGCTATATTTACAGCAGGTGCAAGTGGTGCAGGAAAAACAGAATATGCAATAAGTAGAAAAGAAAAAGAACCATTTTTACTTCATATTGATATAGACAGTGTAAGAGATTTTTATGAGCCAGTTGGATATGATGGTACTAATTCAAGTGAATATCAGAAATCAGCTTCAAAAGGTGTTCATTGGCTTTTTGATAAAGCTTCAAAAAAAGGATATTCATTTATTTTGGATTCTAATTTTGCGGAATTTGAAATAGCAGAAAATAATATAAAGCGACTTTTAGAGAAGGAATATATTATTGAAGTAAATTATATATTTAGAGATTTAGAAATGTGTTATGAATTTACTCAAAAAAGAGAATCAATTACTAAACGAAAAGTACCTATGGAGGTTGTAAAAAGTAGTTTTAAAGATTCTCTTAAAACTACATTACTTATTAAAAGAAATTTCAAAGATAGTATTGTTTTAAATATTATAGATAGAGAAAATGATATAATTCATGCTGATGTTGATGAGACACAATTTTTTATTATATTTTCAGGTTTTA
>JAGYNS010000110.1 GCA_018399655.1 Campylobacterales bacterium | reverse complement strand
AACCAAAGGGATAGGACTGGGGCTCAATATTGTTAAAAGCTATTGTGATAAGTATAAAATAGATATAAAAATAGATTCGAAAAAAGAGGTTGGGACTATATTTTATCTTGATCTTGAAGGGGTGTTATGGCAGCAAGAAAAGTAAACTATTATGGGAAATATTTCAATATCAATTATGAGATGATCAACAATAAAAGCGATCAAAGCATAGTATTTTTGCATGGTTGGGGATCAAATAAAGAGATTATGAAACAAGCTTTTGGAAAGCAACTGCAAAATCTCAATCATCTGTATATAGATATGCCAGGATTTGGAAAAAGTGAGAATAATTATGTATTGACCACTATAGATTATGCAAATATTATGAAAATATTTTTAGAAAACTTAAACCTGAATCCAAATGAAACAATCATAGTGGGACACTCTTTTGGTGGAAAAATAGCTACTACTCTTATGCCAAAGCTTTTAGTGCTTCTAAGTAGTGCAGGGATACTTGAGCCAAAACCATTCAAAGTGCGTCTAAAGATCAAACTTGCAAAGTTTTTAAGAGCTTTAGGGTTGAGCAATATCTCAAAGATTTTTCGTAGCAAAGATGTGGAAAATATGGATCAAAATATGTATGAAACTTTTAAAAATGTAGTTGATGAAGATTTTTCTCCGTATTTTCAAGGATTTTATAAAAAAGCACTCATTTTTTGGGGAGAAAAGGATATGGCTACTTCATTAAGTTCAGGGGAAAAGATCCATTCACTTATTAAAAATAGTGAGTTTAAATCTTATGATGGGGATCATTATTTTTTTATAAACTATTCAAATGATATTTGTGATATAATAAAATCTCATATTGTTATAAAGGATCAAAATTGAATTTTTTGAAAAAAATAGTGTTTATCGGTGCATTGTTATTTGCCTCAAGTAGTATGGCAAGTACTATGTTTATGCTCACAAAAATCCCAAAAGCTTACTTAGTAGTAGAAAACTATAGTGGTCAAATACCTATGAGTATCAAAGATGAGATACTTGAGGAGATGAAGTATTATACCAATGAGCTAAAGATCGATACAACAGGATATTCCCATAGAACTTTGGCATTTTTATTGTATGAGACATATTTAGATGGGAAGCCTGTTTTGAATATCGATTTGGTATTAGGGGAGCAGGTGCAAAGAGTTGATGACCAAGAAGAGGTGTATGGACTCACTTATGAAAAAAGATATCAAATGCGATATAAAAAGAGTGAATCTGAAACAAAAGAGAAGCTTTTGGAGTTCGTTGATCTTTTGCTCAATGACTTTTCAGAACAATACAAAGAGGATAACCGATGAGTTTAAAACTATTTATAATGAGTATACTGGTTTGTACAGTTGCTTTTGGAAATGACTACAAACAATTTGCAAAAGATATGAAATATGAGTTGGCTTATGATGTCGCTTTAGAAAAAGCTAAAGAGCAAAAAAAAGATATTATGCTTGTGATGGTGGCAAATTTTTGTCCGTGGTGTACAAAATTTGAAAAGCTTGTCTTAGCAAAAAACAGTATAGATCAAAGAGTTCATGAAAAATATATCCCTTTGATTTTAAATAGAGAAGAGGGGAACTTCCCAAAACAATATGAGACAGCTATGATCCCTACAATCTATTTTGTAGATTTTAAAAGTGAAGTTATTAAAAATAAAGTTGTAGGCTATAACAATCGGCAGGATTTTATAAATATAATCAATCAATAAAACTGGAACAAAATGGAATATTTAGAAATAATAACACATATTTTAGTCGTGATGAGCTTAGGTTGGTATCTTATTACCAATCTACAATGGTATAACTACAAACTTGAAAGAGTGATTTTAAAACACCACAAGCAACAGTGGCATATAGTTTACTTTCTAACTCCTGTACTTTTGTACTATTTGCTTCCGCAAAACTATTTTTATATCTATTTTTACCTTTTATATCTCACAAGTTTCCTTTTTTGGAATAAAAATCTTGACAAACCCCTTGTGCTAACCCATAGGGTGAAACGATTTTTAGCACTATTGTTATTTATCACTTTTGCTGTAGATGCATTGGTTCTTGCAAGTGGGACAGGGTTTTTCGGTCTCTTTATCCCACTGTTTTTAGCGTATATTATCAGTACAGCATTGGAAAAAATATTTTTTATCACTTATAAAAATAGAGCAAAATCAAGACTTGATACTATTTTGGGATTGAAAGTTGTAGCTATCACTGCATCTTATGGAAAAACTTCTATAAAAAACTATCTGCATCAAGTATTGAAAAAAAAGTTTCGTGTGTATAAAACCCCTCGAAGTGTCAATACCATAGGGGGAATAGTCAAAGATGTCAATGATGATCTCCCAGAAGATACCCAAATATATATAGCTGAAGCAGGAGCTAGGGAGAAAGGGGATATCGAGGAGATTACTCAGTTTTTAGAGCCTCAATATGCCATTATAGGAAGTGTAGGGGAACAGCATATTGAGTATTTTAAAACACTTGATAATATTATCCACACAAAAATGGAGATACTTCGATCTCCAAAGCTGGTTCATGGATTTGTTCATGAGTCAGTTCCTATTTTACAATATGATACAATCACAAAGTTTCCAGAAGGGCTAGAGATAATACGAAGTGATCTCAATGGTATTTGGTTTGATCTTACTATAGATGGTGAGTCGTACCATTTTCATGCACCAGTTTTAGGAAGCTTCAATGCTATAAATATAGCAGCAGTTATCCTTATGGCAAAAGAGTTAGGGATGAGTATTGATGAGATAAAAATAGCTCTTGATAAGCTAGAATCTGTAGATCATAGATTGCAGCTCTCAAAAGCAGGGGGGAAGCTTATACTTGATGATAGTTACAATGGAAACCTTGAGGGGATGCTTGAAGCGTGTGAGATCTCTGCTACATATGAAGGGAGAAAAGTGATCGTGACCCCTGGACTTGTAGAGTCAAACGCTGAGTCCAATACACAATTAGCTCATAAAATAGAAGAGGTATTTGATCTAGTGATCATCACAGGAAGTTTAAATGCAAAATTGTTTGAAAAGGTGATCAAAAAAACACAAGTGATATTTTTAAGTGATAAAAACAATCTTCAAGATACATTGGCAAAACAGACCCATGTGGGAGATCTGATCCTTTTTGCGAACGACGCACCGAATTTTATTTAGATTCGGTTTTCTTTTTCGCTGTAGTTTTTTTTGTAGTTGTCTTTTTAGTTGCAGTTTTTTTCGCAGGGGCTTTTCGTCCACCTTTTGTAGGCTGACTCTCCATAATCTGCTTTACCTCTTCAAGGCTTAGAGCCTTGATATCTTGCTCATCTAGTTTTTTAGGGAGCTTATAGTTTTTTCGACCATGTTTGATATATGGTCCATATCGACCATCAAGTATTTGGATTTTTTCTTCTGGAAAATCTTTCATAAGTGCTTTGGCTTTTTCTGCTCTTATTTGCTTCACCACTTCTAAAGCTCTAGGAAGCTCTATAGTATAAGGATCATCCTCTTTTAAGCTAAAGTATTCTGATTTGATCTGAATATACGGACCAAATCTTCCAATATTTACTTTTACATCATTGCCATCTTGATCTTCTCCTAGTACTTTTGGCAGTTGCAATAATACTAACGCTTCATCAAGTGTGATAGCATTGACACTTATATTGCTAGGGATTGAAGCTATTTTTGGTTTTTCTTCATCATCTTTTGTCCCTCTTTGTACATACGGTCCATACTGTCCAACTCTTGCAGTAATCGGCTTGCCTGTTTTTGGATCATCCCCTAGCTCTCTTATATCAGAAAATTTTGCTCTTGGAGCATTTTCCTCTTTCTCTTCTATATTTTTTGCAAAGGGACCATAAAACTCTTGCATCACATCTGTCCAAGCGATTTTCCCCTCAGCGATTTGGTCAAACTCCTCTTCAATATGAGCGGTAAATCCAAGATCAACAATATGTGGAAAATGCTCTACTAAAAAGTCATTGACAACTGTTCCTATAAGTGTTGGTTGAAGCTTTTTATCTTCGGTTTTTATCACATATTCTCTTGCTTGAATGGTAGCAATAGTTGGAGCATAAGTTGAAGGTCTCCCTATCCCCTCAGCTTCTAGTTTTTTGACCAAACTAGCTTCAGTGTATCGTGCGGGTGGCTTTGTAAAGTTTTGCTCAGGGAGGATTGACTCTATATTGAGTTTTGTCCCTTGTTTCACTGTTGGTAAAAACTTTTCACTACTATCAAGCACTGCTTCAGGATCATCACTCCCTTCAGTGTAGGCTTTCATAAACCCTGCAAATACTATTTTAGTCCCTTTTGCTTGAAACTCATATTGACTACTATCTCCTGCAATGATCTTATAAGTGGTATTTGCTACCACTGCTTGTGCCATTTGAGTAGCCAAAGTTCGCTTCCAAATAAGACTGTAAAGTCTATACTGAGCATAGTCAAGATATGGTTTGATATCACTTGGTTTTAAGTGAAGATTAACAGGTCGTATCGCTTCATGGGCTTCTTGAGCTCCTTTGGCTTTACTTTTGTAGTGTCGTGGTTTTGAAAGTGCATACTCTTTTCCATATTCACTCTCAATCACCTCTTTTGCCATAGAGGTTGCAAAATCTGAAAGATTGACACTGTCTGTTCTCATATAGGTGATCAAACCACCTGTATGACCTGGGACATTGACACTCCCTTCATAAAGTTGTTGTGCTAGTGTCATGGTTTGTTTTACACCAAATCCCATCTTTCTACTTGCTTCTTGTTGTAAAGTTGATGTAGTAAATGGAGGAGCAGGGTTTCTTTTACTTTGTTTCTCCTCTATATCTTCTAGGATATATGGATTGTTGATACAGTTTTTTTCTATGGTTCGTGCTTGAGTTTCATTGGTAACTTTTATATTTTTCCCATTTTCTTTTGCAAGTTCTGCTTTAAACTCTGGATCAATTATATCAAGCTTGATTTTCCAAAACTCTTCAGGAATAAATGCCTCTATTTCACGCTCACGCTCTACTAAGATTCGAACAGCTACTGATTGAACTCTTCCCGCACTTAATCCATATCGAACTTTTTTCCATAAAAGTGGAGAGAGTTTATACCCCACAGCTCGATCAAGGATTCTTCGTGCTTGTTGTGCG
>JAGYNS010000011.1 GCA_018399655.1 Campylobacterales bacterium | reverse complement strand
CGAATCGATTCGATATGATTGGCACTAAGACCATCTCTTAGTGCGTTAATGATAGGGATCCCACCAGCAACTGCTGCTTCAAATTCAAAAGGGGTATCTCCTGCGATCTCTTGCAGTTCATATCTATGGTATGCAAGAAGGGCTTTATTTGCAGTAACCACTGCTTTGTTTTTTTGTAAAGCTTTTTTGACCACCTCGTATGGCTTTTCAATTCCACCCATAAGCTCCACTACTACATCAATACTCTCATCTTCTAGGATATCATCTGGATTGTCGGTTAGTTTTATCGATACGGCTCTTTTTTTGCTAAGGTCATTGACCACACCAGCAACGGGAACTATTTGCTTTCCCGCTCTTGCACTTATGATCCCTGCATTTTGCTCCAAAATTTGACATACACTAGTTCCAACTGTCCCAACACCTATGATTCCAACTCTTAACATCTTTTTAATCCTTTTTTCCCTCTAGCTCTTTATCTTCAGGCACTTCACACTCTTCATATTGTTTTAAAAACTTCTTGATATTTTTTGCTGCTTGTCTGATCCGTTTATCATTTTCGATCAACGCAATTCGCACATACCCCTCACCATAATCTCCAAATCCGATCCCAGGAGCTACTGCTACATCTGCTTCTACAAGAAGTTTTTTTGAAAACTCTAGGCTTCCTAAATGAGCCACACATTTTGGAATTGGTGCCCATACAAACATACTTGCTTTGTTTCGCCGTAGTGGCCATCCTGCATTTTCAAATGCTTCTATGAGTACATTTTGCCTATGATCATACTTATCCGTGATATCTTGTACACACTGCTGGTCACCATTTAGTGCCACCGTTGCAGCTACTTGTATAGGGGTAAACATCCCATAATCTAGCCACGATTTTATCTTTTGTAAAGCTCCAATGAGTTTAGAATTTCCTACAAAGAATCCTACTCTCCATCCTGCCATATTGTATGACTTAGAGAGTGTGAAACTTTCCACAGCTACATCAGTAGCTCCAGGCACTTCCATAATTGATGGTGTTTTGTACCCATCAAATGTAATATCCCCATAGGCTATATCACTGATCACATAAAATCGCTCTTTTTTCGCCATAGCAACTAGTCGTACATAAAACTCTGGTGTTACTGTAGCGGTACTTGGATTGTGTGGGAAGTTTACAAGTACATATTTTGGTCGTGGGCTTGCTTCTTTAAAAACTCTTTCAAGGTCACTAAAAAATTGATCTTCCAGAACATTGTAATCTTCATCAAATTTCAATCCAAATTTATGAACATTTCCCCCTGCTAAGATAAAAGCATAGCTATGGATTGGGTAAGTTGGATCAGGAACCACTGCTACATCTCCTGGATTGGTTATCGCATAGGCGAGATGAGCATACCCCTCTTTACTTCCCATAGTGGCTACACATTGGGTATTTGGATCTAAAATACAGTTATATCTTCTTTTGTACCAATCTGCTATTGCCTGAAGAAGTTTCGGGATCCCTTTTGAAGTTGAGTACCCATGGGTTTTTGTTTTTTGGGCAGATTCTACAAGTTTTTCTCTGATATGCTCAGGGGTGTCTCCATCTGGATTTCCCATTGAGAAGTCTATCACATCATACCCTTGCCGTCTTCTTTCCATCTTGAGGTCATTGACCTCTGCAAATACATATTTAGGAAGTCTCTCCATCCTATCAAACTTTATCTCATCAAACATTATAGCTACTCCTTTTATCGAACTATGATCGTTAATCCTCTTTTAATATTGATCAAATTAAATTGATCGGTCACTTTAACATACGCGGTATTTTCAGGGGCCTTTAAAGATACCCTTTTTTGGTACTTTTCATATACAACCTCATCCAAAAGCTCTAGCTCTTTGTCAAAGAATGTAATTTTTGGATGCCACCTATTAAGGTTGTGGCTATGGATCTCCAAAGAGTTTATATTGGGTGTATTTAAAAGGAGTGGCTTTAAAAGCTTTCGAAAATAGACCTTTTCATTGGTATCTATTGCTACAGACTTTTGTAAATAGGCTTCTGTAAAATCAATACTAAAGTACCATCGCTGATGATCTAACTTTTGTACATCGATCACTTTTACTCCATGATTTTGAAGCTCTTTGATAAAGATTACTGGATCGATACTGTACTCTGCTTTAAATGATAAGTCCCATAAAAGGTGATCTTCTTTATTTTCAAGCACTTTTGTGAAAAAATATTTGTACCCAAGTGTTTCGAGAGTGTCACTTAAGATTTTATACCCTTTTTTCTTATTGTTTATCACTTTAAATTGAAGATTGATATCCCCTAGCATTTGAAGTCTAAGATCGAGTAATCCATTTTTTTGTAGTGTTTGAAAAAGATGAAGATATTTTACATTTTGACCATCAAAAAATAAAGCTTCATTTCTCAATAAGTGGGTTATAAGCCCTTTATGGAGCTGGTAGTTTTGAGTTCCTATAATATTTTCCACTTTTGTATGGAGTATTTGAGCTTGTAAACCCCCAACGAAAAGTGCCATGATGATCAATACTCTTTGTAAAACTGTAGCTAACATTATTTCAACTCATATATTAAAATTGCTGCTGCGACTGAAACATTGAGGCTATCAAAACTGTTTTGCATCTTTATAGTCACTTTTTGATCAAGCTTTTGCTCTAGTTTTTTGAGTAGCCCTTGAGATTCACTTCCTAAAAAAAGTGCCTTTTTCCTATTTTTATCAAGATCGACACTTTTAAGATCAACTCCATCCATGCAAGCCCCTACTAGTAAAAACTCTTTTTGGTGTAACTCATTTGCAAGATCAACGCTACTATTGTAAAGTGCCACATCCATATCGAGCATCGCTCCACTACTTGTACGGATAATCCCTTCAACCACTGGGTTTTTCACGCCACAAATCACCACACTATCTACCCCTAAAGCGTAGCATGAACGAATAATTGCTCCTATGTTTCCCACATCACTCAAGCGATCAAGCACCACTACAAAGTCACCTTTTTTTACTTCTGAAATGGGGGTGTATCTATATGGTTCAATCTCCAATAAAAAGCCTTGGTGATTTCCACCACGAGCTAAGCTTTGAGCTTTTTTAGGATCAGGTCTAACAATTTTTAGATCAAGCTTACTAAACTTTTGAAAAAGTTTTGGTTCAATCTCTTTTGTTAAATAAATGGTTTTTATTAGCTGTGGATGTTTTTCTAAAATATGAAAAACAACCTGTTTTCCGTACACTATCATAGTTGGGATTTTATCCAATCAATCCTTAAGTATGGCACTTAACTATGACACTTTTCGCAAACTCCACTCAAAACTAATTCGCTTGTATCTACTTGAAAATTGTATGAGGAGGAGACCTCATCTACTATAGAAGCGGTATCTACTTTTATATCTACAATATTTTTGCACTTTGTACATACCATATGGGAATGATCCTCTTTGACTATCTCATACACTGACTTCCCATTTGGTATTTTTACCTCACTTAGTAGCAAATTTTGAGTCATTGCATTTATATTTTTATATATGGTTGCTAGTGAAACAGAAGTAAACTTCTTTTTTACCTCTTCATATAGCTTGTCAATATTGATATGTCCGTAGCCATTTATAATGTGCATAATAGTAAGTCTTTGTGGCGTTGCTTTCAATTGATGCGCTCTTAGCGTGTCTGTAAAATTATTCATGATCTTGGAATTATACTCTAAATTTTTATTTTTATTGTAAATTAATAATTATTCCTCTTTATACTCTATATTTTATATTCTTATAAGTTTTATTCTCCTAGAATTTATTGGAAAAAAATTATCAACTAAGGAAATAATATGAGAAAATATCAAACATACAGATCATTCAAAATGTGGGAATGAGGTAGAGGTGCAAGCTGTTGGTGGAGGCACTTTAGTGTGCTGTGGTGAAAGTATGGGCTGTATTACAGAAGAATTTGCTGCGGTGAATCTAATGAAAGCATTTGCAGGGGAATCTCAGGCGAAACAAGTATGAATTTTTGCTGATATTGCCTTTGAAGGGTATCATAAAATTTCAAGATTTTACAAGCGCTGACAATGAAAATACCATGCATTGTAAGAATATTCAGCATACAATAACTTGTCCATGATTTTGAATTTGGTAGCTGCAAAAACAACGTATATGCAGCAGAGGGTGAAAAATATGAACTGTGAGATTATGTATCAGAGTTTGAGCAGATTGCAAGAGGAGGGGGCTAAAAGAGATTGCAAGAATGTTCCAGCGATAGGAAAAGTTGAAGTAGAGGCATGAAAAGAGTATCGTGAACTTCTTGAAGCGCGAGATTCTTTGAGGGAGAAGATGATGAAGAGTGGGTATGTGAGGTGTGTGGTCTATGTTCAAGCAAAGGGAAAAAACCTCCGGGGGTATGTCCATTGTGCAGGGTTGATAGAATACTTCAAAAAGAGCTTCTGATGTCACTATAGGGTAACAATTAATACAACCTTAAAGGAAAAAGTTTATTATCCTAACTACTAGATTGCTTAAAACTTTTTCCGCTACAATACCCACAATTTAAAAATTAAGAAGGGAAATAGATATGTTAGTAACAAAAAAAGCACCAGACTTTACAGCAACAGCTGTACTTGCTGATGGTCAAATCGTAGAAGACTTTAACTTAATGGAAAGGCTGGGAGAAAAGGGGCGGTATTGTGTTTTTTTACCCACTTGATTTACTTTTGTTTGTCCATCTGAGATTATTGCATTTTCTCACAGAGATTGAAGATTTTAAATCAAGAGGGATCAATGTGATTGGTGTTTCTGTTGATGATCAATTTTCACACTTTTTGCATGGAAAACTCCAGTTGATAAAGGTAATTGGAAGAGTGAAGTATCCACTTGTAGCAGATTTAAACAAACAAATCTCAAAAGATTACAAATACTTTTTTTGAAATCAGTTGCACTAAGAGGATCATTTTTGATTGATGCGGATGGGACTGTAAGACACTCAGTTATCAATGACTTACCACTAGGAAGAAACATCGATGAGATGATTAGAATGGTTGATACTATGTTGTTTACAAATGAGCATGGTGAAGTTTGTCCTGCCCAGTTGGACTTAAAAGGTGATGAGGGGATGAAAGCTTCTACCAGTGTTGCTGAATACTTAGGGAAAACGCTGAAAAATGGTTTTTGAGAGGTTTTTTTTGCTCTGTCAGATTTGGTTATTTGATGATTGTGCCAGACTATGTTATTATTCATTCTGTAATTATACACTTTTAATATTAATATTTGTGATCTCTGAAGGGCTTCCCAATCTCATAGGTGGTCCCCAAAATCCTGTTCCTCTATTTACATACACTTGTGTATTCTGATCATGTTGATACAATCCACTAATATAAGGCTGAACTATTTTTACTAATGCCCTAAATGGATATAATTGACCTCCATGGGTATGGCCACTGAGCATCAAGTCAACTCCTTTATTTACCTCATAAATAAATCGTGGCTGATGAGCTAAAAGGATTGTAGGGCTATTTTGATCTGTATTTTTTAAAGCTTGCACAATATCAGGTTTGAGTTTATCTACTCTATACCCAAAGTGATCATAGACCCCTGCTAAATTGAATCCTTTGTTTTTTTCTCCTACATATACACTTTCATTTTCAAGTACTTTTATCCCTAACTTATTCATGGTATAAATTATCTCCTCTACCCCATGAAAATACTCATGGTTTCCTACTACAAAATAGCTTCCATACTTTGTTTGAAGATTTTGAAGTTTTGAAAGTGGCTCTATAGCACTTTGAATTGGGATATCTATCAAATCCCCAGTGATCACTACAATATCAGGCTGTAACTTATTTACTTTTTCTACAAGATCTGCTATAAACTTTGTATCGATAAGTCCCCCTATATGGACATCACTTAACTGTACTATAGAATAAGATTGTTGAAGATTTTTTAAATGAACGGTTACCTCTTCTGTGACAGTGTATCTAGCTTCATGCATAGCTTTTGCACTCAAGCCTACTCCTAATGCCACTGATCCAAAGTCTAAAGTTTTTTTAAAAAACTCTCTTCTATTTTTTTCCATCGGTATTTTATTGATAAAAAGGTGGGAGAGATCATAAAATATCGCTACACAAAAAAGTAAAAATAGCACCCCTATAGGCAATGAAAACAACAAATAAAGGGTAGAAGGTAAAGCATCTGAATACCTTGCAAACAAATATCCAACTATCCCTATAAAATTGACAATTAAAAAGATATTAAAATAGCGTTTTGTTTTTTGTGAAAAATGAAGTTTTCCAATCAACCTTTTTGAGATATAAAGATTGATCAATATAAATACAATCAAAAACAAACTCATAAATATCATAAAACGCATAGCATTACCCCATCAATAGAATTTCAAAAATAGATGGTATAATACAGTAACTTTGAAACAATCTAATTTATTTGAATCCACTAACAAAACACTCAAAGTAAAAGTTAATAAAAGTTTGATATAATCAAAAAATTTCAATTCGGGTAAAATTTATCCGAAATAAAATAAGGTATAAGGTAAAAAGAATTATGAGAGAATGGCTAAAAAATCATGAGGGTGAAAGTGTACGAACTCAAATGTACTATGCAAAACAAGGGATTATCACTCCTGATATGGAATCAGTAGCAAAGGTTGAAAATCTTGATCCTGAGCTCATTAGAAGTGAAGTAGCAAGAGGACGAATGATCATCCCAGCAAATGTAAATCACAAACATCTCAATCCTATGGCAATAGGGATTGCAAGTAAGTGCAAGATCAATGCAAATATAGGAAGCTCTGCACTTGCAAGTGATATTCAAGGGGAGATCGAAAAAGTAGATGCTAGCTTAAAATATGGGGCAGATACTATTATGGATCTAAGCACTGGTGGAGACCTTGATAAGATTCGTGAAGCGGTGATTGAGCACTCAACGGTGCCAATTGGAACCGTTCCAATCTATCAGATTATCCATGATTGTGGAGATGATATCAATAACTTAACAGTAGAAGTGATGCTTCAAACACTAGAAAAACAAGCAAAACAAGGGGTGAGTTATTTTACTATCCATGCTGGATTTTTACTAGAGCATATGCCAAATATCGCAAAACGAAAAATGGGAATTGTAAGTCGTGGTGGATCACTCATGGCTTCATGGATGATGCATTATCACAAAGAGAACCCTTTTTATGAAGCGTATGATGATATTTTAGATATTTGTGCAAAATATGATGTCTCTTTATCTTTAGGAGATAGTCTAAGACCTGGGTGTTTAGCTGATGCATCAGATCAAGCTCAACTCAATGAACTTAAAGTGCTAGGGGAACTAACCCTTAGAGCATGGGAAAAAAATGTTCAAGTGATGATAGAAGGACCTGGGCATGTACCTCTTAATGAAGTGGAACGAAATATGAAACTTGAACGAGAGTATTGCCATGAGGCTCCATTTTATATTCTTGGACCACTTGTAACTGATATAGGGGCTGGATATGATCACATCACGAGTGCCATTGGAGCAGCTGTTGGTGGATGGCATGGATGTAGTATGCTATGCTATGTAACCCAAAAAGAGCACCTTGGACTTCCAAATGCAGAAGATGTAAGAGGTGGAATTATCGCCTATAAAATAGCCGCCCATGCAGCAGATATTGCAAGAGGGAGAAAAGGGGCTAGAGATGTGGATGATGCGATGTCTGACGCAAGGTACAATTTTGATTGGAACAAACAATTTGAACTAGCACTTGACCCTGATAAGGCAAAAGAGTTCCATGATGAGACATTACCACAAGATGTGTTTAAAGATGCAGAGTTTTGCTCTATGTGTGGACCAAAGTTTTGCTCTTACAAAATTACTCAACAAATTGTTGAAAAACATCCCGATTTAGCCTTAGCTAATTAAATATAAAAAACTAAAAAGAAAGGAAACCTATTATAATGAGTGAGGCAACTCTTTTTACTACCATTTCATTTATAATAGGTTTAGCTTACGGGGTTATTGCTCAAAGAAAACAGTTTTGTTTTAGTGGTAGTATCAAAGATATAATACTATTTAAACACACTAGGCGAACTGCTTCACTTGTCGTAGCAATTACCACAGCAATTTTTGCTACTCAAGCTATTGGATATTTTTATACTGTTGATTTTACCACTACAAGATATTATATGAATATAAACTACCTTTTTATCATTTTAGGTGGAGCTTTATTTGGCTATGGGATGATGATCAGTGATGGGTGTAGTTCTCGCCACTTAATCAAATTTGCTCAAGGGGAGAAAGAGTCTTTTTTTATATTGACTATTCTTGGAATATTCTCATATCTTACTTATACTTTCTTTGTAAATTATTATGATACTATTTTTAGTTTATCAGTTATTCAGTCTACTTTAGTTGATAAAGTTTGGCAAATCCCTTTGTATCTTATTGTCCCTGTTTTACTTTTTTTACTCTACAAAAGTTTAGTACAATGTCGAAATTTTTTTCAAGTACTTGATGGGGTTTCTATTGGGCTTTTAATAGCTATTACATGGTATGTAACTACTGTATATGCGAGCAACTTTTTTATCACTATTACCCCTCAAAGCCTTTCATTTGTCTACCCTTTAGGAAAAATTGGAGAATATATCTTCAGTGGCCTAGATATCACCCATCTTCACTTTGGTGTGGTTGCTGTTTTTGGGATCATTTTAGGAGCATTTATCTCTTCAAAATTCAATAAAAGATATTCTAAAAAACAGATGTGTGATAATTCACAGCAAAATCCACCCAAACTTCCTATGAAACTATTTGGTGGAGCATGTATGGGTGTTGGTGGTATTTTAGCAGTTGGGTGTACTGTGGGTCAAGGATTAAGTGGTCTTAGTACTTTATCATTTGCCTCATTGATTGCTATACTATCTATTTATATCTCTGCATATTTTACTGCAAAATATATGCATAGAAAAAATGCTCTTATTGCATGTTTTGTTTTCGATTTTGAGCCACGAAACTCTTGTAAAAAATAGAGTTTTAAAAATTTTAGAAACACAATCTAATTAAGAGTAAATTTATCTTAATTGGTTAGAATCCACTCAATGAATTTAATAAAGGATAATATATGGCAACTATTTCAGAAATAGAAAATAAACTCAAATCTGTAAGTTACCCAGGATTTACAAAATCGATTGTAGATTTTGGATTTGTAAAAAATATAGAACTCAATGACAATAATGTAATTATCGATCTTGAGATCACTTCAAGTGCACAAGAGGTGGAGGAAACACTCAAAAAAGATATTGAAAAAGAGCTGAAGATGTTAGGACTCAATACAGTTCAAATAATTGTGAAAAAACCAGCTGCTCCAAAACAACAAAGTAATTCACAAAGTGGTAAAAACATAGCACCTCAAGTGAAAAACTTTGTGATGGTAAGTTCTGGAAAAGGGGGAGTTGGAAAGTCAACCACTTCTGTAAATCTTGCTATTGCACTAGCGATGCAAGGGAAAAAAGTGGGACTTCTTGATGCTGATATCTATGGACCAAATATCCCTCGGATGGTTGGGTTTGATGGAGCGGAACCTGAGATCGTAGGAAACAAAGTGATCCCATTTAAAGCATACGGCGTAGAGATGATGTCTATGGGAAATCTCATCGATCAAGGGCAAGCTTTGATGTGGAGAGGAGCAATGGTTATGAAAGCTATTACCCAACTTCTTCAAGATATTGCGTGGAGTGAACTAGATGTATTAGTTATTGATATGCCACCAGGAACTGGGGATGCACAACTTACCCTTGCTCAATCGGTTCCAGTAGCTGCTGGGGTTAATGTAACCACTCCACAGCATGTGGCACTTGATGACAGTAGAAGATCTTTAGATATGTTTGCAAAACTTCATATTCCAATCGCTGGTATTGTAGAAAATATGTCAGGATTTATCTGTCCAAAATGTCAACAGGAATCTGATATCTTTGGAAAAGGGACTTGTGAAGAGCTTGCAAAACAATACGACACACAAGTAATAGCCAATATCCCTATAGAGCCTAGTATCCGTGAAGGTGGTGATGAGGGGAAACCTATTGTCTATTTTTACCCAGATAGCGCAAGTGGAAAAAGATATCTTGAAGCGGCAAGTAAACTTTGGGAAAGTATTGAAAAATCAAATGAGCAGGGAGCTATAAGTAATGCTGCTATTCAACCTACTATGCCTGCAGGAGTGAGTGCATGTAGCCCTGAAGGTCAAGCTCATAAAGAAAAACAATCATCTAGTGATGATAGTTGTGGATGTGGTCACTAAATTAGTGACCACTAAGACTTTTTTTTAAAATCTTTGTGATCTGTTCAATATACTCATCATCAATCACTTTTTCATAATGTTTAAGCATATCTGGATACTCTTTAAGGTATTGCATCTTCATATTTGTATCAAAAAATTTCTCTGCTAAGATATCTTCTTGTTTTTTTTCAAAATAATTTTGTTTATTAAGAAGTTCATTATCACTATTAACAAAATCAGTAAGAGAGTGCAATAAAGCTTTTATTTGAATATATTTTTCGAAATTACGACTTAGATCCTCTTCTTGTTTTAAAACTAAAATCATATCTAACAACTGAGCAATAACATCATTTGGCGTAAGAGAAAGATTGATTTCATTGAGTTTATCAATAGTCTCTTGCTTATCTTGAAGTGACTCATATACATTTCGCCCTAGTGCTATTTGATAGTATAAAACATACGCCGTGATATTTTTTACTAAATTCTCTTTTGTAAAGTGTTGCTCAATAATTTTATTCATAGAAACATTATACTTGAAATTTCTTTTATAAAGGTAAATTAATTGTATCTAAAAGATTCTTTGTGCTATAATCAGTCAATTATTTTTAAAGGCAGTATAAATGAAAGTTGATCTATTACATCACAGTGATCTTGAGGTATGTGCCCACGCTATTAGAACTTGTTGGCAAAGCTTTGACAAAAGTGATGATGGTGGGGAAAAAGATAAAGAGCTTATCCATCGTGTTGGAAATAAATTTAAACACGCTTCAACGCTAGAGCATCTCAATTATTCGTTTTATATACAAGGTGTAAGTAGAGCACTTTTACAAGAGTTAGCAAGACACCGAATAGCTAGTTTAAGTGTAAAAAGTACAAGATACACTCTCAAAGAGCTTAAAGAAGAGGAATCATTTACTTTAGGTATGTCGATGATAGAACTTAAAGAAAAATATACTGAACCAAATGAAGTCTACAATGATATCCATATGCAAAGAGCAAGTAAATATTTAGTTTGGTCTGGTAATTTAAGTGTAGATTTTAGTTCTATTGTTGCTTTAGAAAATCTTCGATTAATTTTATTAGATGGAGTTGCAAATGATCGTGCAAAATATTGTTTACCTGAAAGTTACAAAACAGAACTTACCTGGACTGTCAATGCACGAAGCTTACAAAATTTTATAAAATTGCGAAGTAGTAAAAGTGCTTTATGGGAGATTAGAGATTTGGCATATGAACTTTTTAATACTCTTCCAGATCAACATAAATACCTCTTTGAAGAGTGTGTTTCAAAAGAAAATTAAGGTTTTTAAATGGATATTGAAGCGATAAAAAAACTTACTGTTTTATATGTAGAAGATGAGATTGTTTTACGAGATACCACTTGCAATTCTTTGCAATCAATTTTAAATAAAATAGTGGTTGCCAACAATGGGAAAGAGGGTTTAGAAAAATTTCAAGAGGAGAAGTTTGATCTTGTTATTACTGATCTTTCAATGCCATCTATGAGTGGTACCCAAATGATTGAAGAGATCAGAAAAATTGATCCTCAAATACCTGTTGTTGTCACTACTGCGTATGGAAGTCAAAATGAAGATATTACAAAACTCAAAAAAATAGGTATTGAAGAGTTTGTGATGAAACCTGTAGATGTGATGAAACTTGTAGAATCAATTGATAAAGTGATTGCTACTACTCATTAAACTTCTAAAATTTTATCCTTTGTGCATGGGTTAGTGCTACGGCAATAGAATCTGTAATATCCAAAGGTTTTATCTCCTGTTTTATCCCTAAAAGTCTTTTTACCATAAAAGATACTTGCTCTTTTGAAGCTTTTCCATTTCCTACCACTGCTTTTTTTACTTGCAAAGGGGTATATTCACTAAAATTTCCTAACTCTTGCAATATTTTTAAACTCAATGCCCCTCTAAACTGAGCGAGTTTTATTACCGATTTTGGATTAAACGCAAAAAATATATCTTCTATTGCTACTTCATCAATTGTATGATTTTTTAAAATAATATCAATCCCCTCTACAAGTTCTACTATTTGCTCTTGTAAAATTCTACTTTTTATTTTGATAAGTCCCGCTTCTACAAGTTTCGGCTTTTTCACATTTTCACTTAGCTCTATTATGCTATAACCGCAGTTAATAGTACCAGGATCGATCCCTAAAATTTTCAATAATCACACCTTTTCACATAAACTTTCCACATCTATTCACATAAATATCCTAAATAATATCATAATATTTCTTTTTTGTTTTTCTTTTTTGCTAACTTTTGGTATAATAATACAATTTTAGAACAAATAAATAGGATGGCCATTGACTACGAAAGAGATATTATCATATCTTCAAAATGAAGTTTCAACTACTGATTTTGAAAGATACCTCAAACAACTTGTATATAAAAAATCAAGTTCTAATGATGATATTGCTGTTTTTGAAGTGCATAATAGATTTGTTGCCAACTATATCAAAACAAAATATAAAGCTATTCTTCAAGAGATCTTTGAAAAATTTAGTGATACTAAACCCTCTATTGAGATAAAAATAGCTGGAGAGAGAAGACGATCTAAAAAAGAGATTATGGATGAAAAATCTATGTTTACTACTAGTGAAAACACTATTTTAAACCAATCATACACTTTTGAATCATTTGTAGTAGGAAACTCAAATAAGATGGCTTATACTGCAAGTAAAGCAGTTGCAGCTAAACCTGGTGTGCAATACAATCCACTTTTTATATATGGTGGAACAGGTCTTGGGAAAACACATCTTTTACAAGCTATTGGAAATGATGCTATTGATAAAAATAAAAATGTGATCTATGTAACGGTAGAGCAGTTTATGAATGATTTTTTATTTAGTATTAAAAATAAAAATATGGATCACTTTCGTGGAAAATATAGAAAATGTGATCTTTTATTGATAGATGATATTCAATTTTTAAGTGGAAAAGAAAGTACCCAAGAGGAGTTTTTTCATACTTTCAATGAACTTCACAATAATAAAAAGCAAATAGTTTTAACTAGTGATAAACTCCCTTCTCAAATAGGTGGACTAGAGGAGCGATTAAAAAGTAGATTTGAGCATGGGTTAAAATCTCATATCCAAATCCCAGAACTTGAAACCAAAATAGCAATTATTGAGAAAAAAAGTGAGCTTAATGGTATTGTTCTTACAAGAGAGATTATTGAATATATAGCAACTCATCTTGACAACTCGGTCAGAGAAATTGAAGGGGTGCTTATAGATATCAATGCAAGGGGAAATCTTCTAGGACATGAGATAAGTCTTGAGATGGTAAAAAATCTCCTTAAAGAGAAAATAAAAGATACCAAAGAGAATATAAAGCTTCCTGATATCATCAATATCGTAGCCAATGAACTCAATATAAAACCAAGTGATCTTAGATCTTCAAAAAGAACAAAAAATGTAGTAGATGGAAGAAGAACAGTGATCTATCTAGCAAGGGAGCTTACACATAACTCTATGCCTGATATTGCAAAATTCTTAGGGATGAAAGATCACTCATCTGTTTCAAAAAATATCTCTAAAGCAAATGAGCTGATTGAAAAAGATGAAGATTTTCGTTTAAAGCTAGAACATTTAAAAAATAAAATTATAAATAAGGAGTATCAAAATTAATGAAGTGTGAATAGATGTGAATAACTTTTAAGCTAAAAGGGATCAATTAAATCCTTTAGTAAAAGCTTTCAGGTCATATTTTCATCTATTCACATCAACTACTACTGATACTATTTATATTATATAAATAAAAAAAGGGGAAATGATGAAATTTAGTGTATCAAAATCAATTATTGAAAACATAGTATCTGCTATGCAACCATTTTTAAACAAAAAAGATTCAAGTGCAATAACATCGCATATATATTTAGAGGTACAAGAAGCGACGCTCATTTTAAAGTCTACAGATTATGAGATGGGTTGTGAAGCAACGGTAAAAGATATACAAAATTTAGAACCAGGAGCTGCAACAGTAAACGGTGGAAATTTTTTAAATATATTACGAAGATTAAAAGATGACAGTATAAATTTTGAAGTGATTGAAAACAATTTATCGATTGTTCAAAAAAGATCTTCATTTAAACTTCCTATGTATGATCCTAGTGAGTATCCATCTTTTCCAAAGTTGGAAAATCTTCACTCTTTGAATATTGATACTTTTAATCTTATTAATAATATCAAAAAAATCACCCCTTCAATTGATAACAATAATCCAAAGTTTGAATTAAATGGTGCATTAATAGATATCAAATCGCAAAAAATTAATTTTGTTGCAACTGATACAAGAAGATTAGCAGTGGCTAATTTGGAAAATATATCCAATGAAACTTCACAGATCATTATCCCTAAAAAAGCTATTGTTGAGATACAAAAGCTCTTTTTTGATCAAGCAGATATAAAATATGATGAAACGAATTTAGTAATTTCAAATGAAAACTATACATTTTTTACAAAACTGATCAATGGAAAGTTTCCAGATTATGAAAGGATTATTCCAAATAATTTAAAACATAAGTTTGAATTAGAAAAATCTATTTTAATAGAATCTATAAAGTTAGTAACTTCTATTGAATCTAAAATAAAAATCTCTTTTTCACCACAAAGCGTTATTTTTGAGTCACTTGATGATGATAGTGAATCAAAAACACAAATTGATACTCAGATCAATATAGAAAGTGATTTTTATATTGCAGTAAATAGTAAATATATTTTAGATTTTTTAAGTAGTACGAGTAATGAAAAAATTACTGTAGGATTTAATGAATCAAATCTTCCATTTTATTTAGAAGATAAAAATTTTATCACTATCGTTATGCCAATAGTATTAGATAAGTAAATTTAGGAGAATAGATGAGCGAAGAGAAAAAAGAATACGGAGCAAGTAATATTAAGGTCCTCAAAGGACTTGAAGCTGTAAGAAAAAGACCAGGGATGTATATAGGTGATACAAACCTCAATGGTCTTCATCATATGGTTTATGAAGTTGTAGATAACTCTATAGATGAAGCGATGGCAGGATTTTGTGATACTATTAATGTGACTATTACAAAAGAAAATGGGATTATAGTAAGTGATAACGCAAGAGGGATCCCTACAGGTATGCATGAAGGTGAAAAAATAAGTGCCGCAACTGTTGCATTGACTGTACTTCATGCAGGTGGAAAGTTTGATAAAGATACTTATCAAGTTTCAGGTGGACTTCATGGGGTTGGTGTATCAGTTGTAAATGCTTTAAGTAGTGAGTTAAAAATGACTATCCACAGAGATGGAAAGATCCACTATCAAGAGTTTTCTAAAGGGAAATTTGAAAAGCCACTTGAGGTAATCGGGGAAACAAAAAAAACAGGTACCACTATAGAATTTCAACCAGATGCTAGCATATTTGAAGTGGTTGAATACTCTTTTGAGATGCTTTCAAAAAGATTTCGAGAGGTTGCGTATCTTAATCCATTTATCACTATTATTTTAGAAGATAAAAGAGCTGGTGGGAAAAAAGAGGTTTATCATTTTGAGGGTGGACTGGAGCAATTTGTAAGTGATATCAATAAAGCAAAAGCTATTACCGATCCAATCGCTTTTAGTGGAAAAGATGAAGGGGTAGAGGTAGATATCGCTTTAATGTACAATGATACCTATGTGGGAAATACAAAATCATTTGTAAACAATATCAATACAATTGATGGTGGTACCCATGAGACGGGATTTAAAGATGGTCTGACAAGAAGTATTCGAAAATATCTCAAAGATAATGCTAATGCAAAAGATAAAGATGCAAAACTTGATGGAAGTGATGTAAGAGAGGGTCTTATAGCAATTGTAAGTGTAAGAGTTCCTGAGCCTCAATTTGAGGGTCAAACAAAAGGGAAACTAGGAAGCTCTTATGTAAAACCAATTTGTCAAAAACTCACCTATGAAGCGTTAAACAAATATTTTGAAGAGAATCCAAATCAAGCAAAACTTGTAATGGAAAAATCATTAATGGCGGCACGAGGTCGAGAAGCAGCTAAAAAAGCAAGAGAATTAACTCGAAAAACTGAAACAATGAGTGTAGGAACTCTTCCAGGAAAACTTGCAAATTGTCAAACAAAAGATCCAACTATTGCGGAACTTTACTTAGTGGAGGGAGATTCTGCAGGGGGAAGTGCCAAGCAAGGAAGAGATAGAGTCTATCAAGCAATTTTACCTTTAAAAGGGAAAATTTTAAATGTTGAGAAATCACGACTTGATAAAATTTTAAAATCTGAAGAGATCAAAAATATGATCACTGCACTTGGATGTGGTATAGGGGAAGATTTTAATGATGAAAAGATCCGTTACCACAAAGTGATTATTATGACCGATGCGGATGTAGATGGTAGCCACATTCAAACACTACTTTTAACATTTTTCTTTCGATTCTTACGACCTATTATTGATAGAGGCTATTTATATATTGCTCAGCCTCCATTATATCTTTATAGAAAAGGGAAAAATGAAACTTACTTAAAAGATGATAATGCATTGAGCAATTTTCTTATAGAACATGGTATAGGAAATTTTGAATTTAAAGGGATAGGGACAAAAGATTTAACTGATATGTTTAAATTAGTTTCAGGATATAGAGGGATGCTTTTAAGCTTAGAAAAAAGATATTCTTTAGTAGAAGTGATACGACATATTATAGAAAATGATCGATTGGTATCACTAAATAACGATGAGTTATTTGTAGAAGTTGAAAAAGTTATCACTGAAAAAGGATATAATATTTTAACAAAAACTATCAATGAAGAGGCTATCCATCTTTTTGTTCAAACAAAAGAGGGTCTTGAAGAGTTATTAATAGATGATGATCTTTTTGCAAGTCCTTATTTTGCAGAGGCTACTTATTTGTACAAAAAAATAAAAGATCGCGATACTACAATATTTGAAAATAAAGATATGATAGAGCTTTTAGAAGATATTGAAGCAAGTGCGAAAAAGGGTGCATATATTCAAAGATATAAAGGTCTAGGGGAGATGAATCCTGATCAACTATGGGAAACAACAATGACACCAGAGAATAGAAGATTGTTAAAAGTAACCATTGATGATGCCCAAAGTGCAAGTGAAACATTTACTCTATTTATGGGGGATGAAGTTGAACCTCGAAGAAAGTATATAGAGGATCATGCAAAGGATGTTGAACATCTAGATGTATAAAAAAAGGCTACCATTTGGTAGCCTTTTTTATTGGAACAGTGGATACTAAAAGTTATCGAGCTTCTTTCAAAGTATCTGCTATCATAAATGCTAATTCAAGTGATTGATCAGCATTAAGTCTTGGATCACATTGTGTATGATATCTGTCACTTAATCCATCAACTGTAACTGCACTACTAGAACTTCCTGTACACTCAGTAACATCTTGACCAGTCATCTCTAAGTGGATACCACCAGCGATACTTCCTTGAGCTTTATGGATTTGGAAAAATTGTTTCACTTCACTTAAGATATTTGCAAAATCTCTTGTTTTGTACCCATTAGAAGTTTTTTCTACATTTCCATGCATAGGATCACATGACCAAACTACTTTTTTCCCTTCAGATTCTACTTTTTTCAATAGGTTTGGAAAGTGATCAGCAATTTTACTTGCACCCATTCTTACAATGAGATTCAATCTTCCCGCTTCATTTTCAGGATTGAGAGTATCTATAAGTTTGATAAGTTCATCTTCTTGCATTGAAGGTCCTACTTTACACCCTATAGGGTTTTTAATCCCTCTAAAAAATTCTATATGTGCTTCATCTAAAGCTCTTGTACGATCTCCAATCCAAAGCATATGTGCAGAGCAATCATACCAATCACCAGTAAGAGAATCTTTTCGTGTAAGAGCCTCTTCATAGTTTAGCAATAGTGCTTCGTGTGATGTGAATAAAGTTGTTTGAGCCAATTGTGGAGTATTTTGGGATGTTAATCCACACGATTCCATAAACTTTAATGCTTCAGATATTCGTGAAGCCAGCTCTTCATATTTTATATCCAATGAGTTATCATTCATATATCGTAAGTTCCAGCTATGTACTTTATGAAGATCTGCCATACCACCTCGTGCAAAAGCTCTTAGAAGATTTAGTGTCGCAGCACTTTGATTGTAAGCTTTGATCAATTTTTGAGGATCAGGAATTCTTGCTTCCATAGTTGCTTCAATATCATTGACAATGTCTCCTCGATAGCTAGGGTATTCTACCCCACCAATAGTCTCAGTATCGCTTGATCGTGGTTTTGCAAATTGTCCTGCAATTCTTCCAACTTTTACTACCGGCTTCCCACCACTAAAAGTCATCACTACGGCCATTTGCATCATAATTTTAAAAAGTGATTTGATATTGTTTGCATCAAATGCTTTAAAACTTTCAGCACAGTCTCCACCTTGAAGTAAAAAAGCATTTCCGTTGGCTACATCTGCTAATTGAGATTTTAAGCTTCTTGCTTCTTCAGCAAATATCAAAGGTGGGTATGTTGCTAACTCTTGTTCAACTGCTAAAAGCAGCTGCTTGTCTTCATAGCTTGGCTGTTGCTTTATAGGGAAGTCTCTCCAACTACTTGGCGTCCAAATTTTTTCCATTTTTAGTTCCTTATTGCTTTACTTTATCTAATAATTCTTGAAATGATACCTTAAATGCACTCAATCCATCTTGAAGTAATTTATTGTACACCTGATCCATGTGGATCCCTTTTGATTGAAGATTTGCAAAGTATTTTAAGCACTCTTGCTCCTCAATAACTTTTGAGGGTTTTTTACTCCCCTCCTCTTGCCAAAACTCTATGGTATCTAAAGGAGCAGTATTGACACTTTTTGGGTAGATAAGCATATCTATATAATAGCTTTTTTTTAGATCATCACCCTTTACACCTGTACTTGCAAAAAGTGTTCTTACATTAGCATTTTTTATTTTTTCCACTTCATGATAACAAAGGGTTGCATTATAAATCCCAGTTAATCCAGTAGCTAACTCTTTTTGTTTGAGTTCAGGATCTAGTAATCTATCAAATCGACTCACAAAAACTGATACAACCCCTTTGGTATCTTTTCCACTTTTTTTAATACCCTCACTTAAAGCTTGAGCTGAATACTTTGCTTGTTCTGGAGAAAATATCAAAGTAGCATTGACACTTATCCCCATTGATGTAAGCTCTTTCATAGCTCCATACCCAGCTTTAGTAGCAGGTATTTTGATCATCACATTTTCATATCCTATATAGGAATGAAGTCTCGCTCCCTCTTCTATAGTACCCATCATATCATCACAAAGTGTTGGATCAACCTCTAAAGAGATAAATCCATCATTTGCATCTTTGTCATACAGTGGCTTGAAAAGTTTTGCAGCACTACGGATATCTGTAGTGGCTAACTCCTCATAGATTTTTTTATTTTCATTTGCTTGAAGCATATTGATCTGTTGAGTATATGCTCCAGAGTTTGCAATAGATTGTTGAAAAATAGCAGGGTTACTTGTAGCCCCATGGATCACTTTTTTTTCTACTAATGACCTCATCTCATTTTCTATAAAATCTCGCTCTATAAAATCACACCATAGTGAGTAGTTTATCTCATTTTTTAAATCCATCTGTTATTCCTTTTTGCATAGAAGATCCTCTTCTACATTGCCTTTATAATCTTTTAAAACAAACCCTTTACATTTTTGCTTTGTTTGGTTGTTTGTAAAGCTTACAGTATATTTCATCCCTTTGATATTTATATCTTCTCTTAAAAACTCTTGGGTTGCATAGACTGTAATATTTGAAACATCTTTGTACCCTAGCTTTTGTAATATCTGCTCAACTTTAACAGCTTTTCCAGCACTTGCAATTATAAAAATAAGTATACCAACTACCACTAATGTGGTGATCATAATAACTGTTTTTTTTGGCAACTTTCTTATCTCTGGTTCCATAATTATCCTTCTACCAAAACTTAATACTTGGTACTTTCTTTCTAAAAGTATCGATTTTATCATAAATTAGCTAATAATTGGTATAATGGATACTATGAAAAATGTATTAGTAATATTAGATGGCAAAATAGCCAAATACCTTATTAAAAGAATGGTTGATCTGAATAATAGTTTTAATCAGTATGATGTAGTGTACAATGATGAATCGATTTTGCAAAAGCAGCTTCCATCAAATTTTACATTGTATAAATTTGATCCTACAAGTCATTCAAAATTGAAGTTTGTCCTTGATAAAGTGATCTATCAAGATGCTTTAGTAGTACAGTCAACTAAAGAGGATACCATAGCGGTGATTGCTAATATTCGATCAAAATATCGGGATCTTAGTTTTGCAGTGTTTGATCAGTGGGATTTAGATCTAGGCGATCCCAATATAAAATACTATAGAAGTAATGATATTTTGTCAAATGGTTTAGTGGAACAGCTACCAAATATCCCTGTTTTTGCTCAAAATATTGGTTTACGCCAAGGGGAGATTATGGAGATAAAAGTCCCTTTTGGAAGTACTTACGCCTATAGGTATATAGGAAGTATTGGACAAAAGAATTGGAAAATAGTAGCTCTTTATCGAGGAGAGAAACTTACCAATATCAAACCTTCACTGATCATCAAACCAAATGATACAATTATAGTTATAGGAAAGCCAGATGTTTTAATTCAGGTGTATAATGCTATTTCGAAATCAACGACTCAGTTCCCAATGCCATTTGGAAAAAATATTTATGTATATATTGATATGTATATTCAAGAAGAGCAAGAGATTTATGATGTGATTGAAGATTGTAAAGTATTGCATCAAAGATTAAGAAATAGTAAACTCATAGTGAAAGTTACAAGACCAAATAATGTAAAGTGTGTGAATAAAATTCGCTCCCTTATTGAAGATATAGAAAATGTGAAAATAGATATTGACTATTACAATTTAGGAATTTTTAAAATAATTAAAGGGGATAAAGTAAAATTAGATATAGGTGTAGTAGTGCTCACTTATAGCTTATTTCAATGTAATGAGGCGATAAAAAGTATTATTAATCTAAAATTACCAATATTTAAAAGGGGAAGTGAAAATATCTCTTCATTGAAAAACTCATTACTTCTATTGGGTGAAGATAAGATTTATGAGCAAATCTCGCCAGTATTATTTGATCTCTCTTCACAGTTAAAAATAGTTCCTAAAATTTTAGATATCGATCCAATTGGGGATAAAAATAGAGCAAACCTTATAGAGCATCTCCAAAATTTAGGAAAAATATTTAACCAAAATATTAATATTGTTCAAGAAAAAGGGATAAATCCAATGGCTAGATTGAAAAAAGAGCATAATATATTGCAAATACTTCCTTTGAAAGAGGAGATGTTTAAAAAAAGGCGGATTAAATTCTTTTCAACAGATACTGATCTTTTATCTTATGATAATTACAAGTTTAATCAAATATTGATGCCAGTTGTAGAAGATATAGAAAATACTAATCGCTAAGGGTGTATGTTAGTAGTGGATCAAAGCCTATCATTGCATTACATAGGGCTATTTTTTCAGCTTTTTTTAGATCATTGAGTGTGAGGTCGGTTTGGATAAGTTTATTTTGATCTAGTAGCTTTGCCCTTTGTGTACCCAAAAGCAGAGGCTTCTTAGGAGTATGCCACGCACCATTTTGTAGCAAGCAGATATTGGCTATGGAAGTGTCAGTTAGAAGCCCATTTTTTACTATAATGAGCTCATCACAATCCTCTTTTTGGCTGTAAAGCTTTTCAATGGCTGTTCGATCAAGATATTTGTAATCGTATTCAATGGTATCATCAAAAATAACTTTAAAAGTTTTTATTTCTTTTTTCTTATAAACTTGATACTCTATATCTACAATTTTATGTTGTGAATAGATCACTTTACATTTTAAAAGCTCATTGCTTGGTGGCTCGATGAGTGATTCTAGTGGATAATTTTTTCCAATAGTATGAAAGATTCTTTTTTTGTGATAGTTTATATTATATATTTTTTTCTTTTCAATC
>JAGYNS010000109.1 GCA_018399655.1 Campylobacterales bacterium | reverse complement strand
TCAAGATAGAGACCTTTTTGGCTATTTTCAACCTCTAGCCCAAACATATCTACAAGCTCCCTTTGTGAGATGATAGCTGAGGGTAAGATATGAGTAATGCTTGGAACCACTTCATCTTTTTGTACGAGTACAAAAAAGATCATAGTAATATCAGTTTGACCATACTTACAAAATATCCATTGTACCTCTATCGTTTCATCATCAATTTTTACCCCATTAAGTGTAAGAAAGTGATATTTTTTTTCATCATAAAATTGCTCTATATCTTGAACAATTGTTTGAAGTGTTGATTGCTGTTTTTTTATCATTGACCTACCTTTTTTGACATATTGGTTCTATCAACTATACCATTTGTCTCTTTTGGATTTGCACTTAGTTTAAAAGGAACTTCTATACTTTTTGATTTGTTTTCAAGTATCTCTAAGCTTTTTACCACTCCATCTATTATAAGCTCAGGAGTAGCTGCACATCCTGGGATATATACATCTACAGGGATATACTGATCTATTCCATCTTCCACATTATACATCCCACGAAACACTCCCCCTGTACAAGTACAGCTTCCAACTGCAACCACTACTTTTGGCTCTGCCATTTGGTTATAAAGTTCTACAAGCCGTTCTCTACTTCTAAAAGTAACTGGACCTGTGACCAAAAATATATCAGATTGTTTTGGATTTCCATTGTTAAGGATTCCAAACCGCTCAAGATCATATTTTGGACTCAAACAGGCTAATATCTCTATATCACACCCATTGCAACTTCCCGCATTGTAGTGTAATATCCAAGGAGATTTTTTACGGTATGGTTTGAGATTAAAAAGTTTTTTAAACATACACTACTCCTATAATATTGATAAGAGATAAGATCAATCCAAACCCTAGTACAAGCTTAAAAAGATGATCAATTCGAACCCTTGCGGTACTATTATCAACAAGATTTAAAACAAAAAAGACTAATATACTTAAAATGGTACCCAGTATAAAACTATTGGCACTAAACAGATATATAAGTGTAAATATAAACACATATTCGATCCATTTTGCCATATACAAGATCTCAAAAAAGACCCCACCATATTCGATCTCAACTCCACCTACAATCTCTTGATGAGCTTCAGTGGCATCAAATGGAGACTTTTTAAGCTTCACTGGAATGATAAGTAAAAAAGCTAAAAATAGAAGTATCATTTGATCAAATTTGGTAACCGATGAAAAGATCACCCCTGTATCAAAAGATCCATACACCAAATAAAACCCAATCGCTATGAGGATAAGAATAGGCTCATACGCTACCATCGCTATAAGCTCTCTATTAGCTCCTACATGAGAATAAGCAGACCGTACACTATATCCTGCTACGACTAAAAATATTGTTGCAATAAGGTGTACAAAGATGATATATAAAAGATGAAACCCCAATACAACCATCGCTACAACTATCCATAGTGTCAACATATGCAATAAAGCAAAAACAATATGATAAGAGTTTATTAAAATAGGCACCTTATCAAGAAGCTTATACATATCATAAAATGGCTGGAGTATTGGAGGACCTACTCTATTTTGCATCCTAGCTCGCAATACTCTTTCAAATCCATAAATAACTCCACCCAAAATAGGAACAAGTGCTATAAAAAGAATTTCCAACATCATACAAGCCCCATCAATACTATCAATATAAAAGCTACGATACTGATATATTTTGCATAGTTTACATATTGAGTGCGAAGATGAAAGTAAAATGGCTGAATCTGAACTATATCTTTCTCTCCACAATTATATTCATTGATTCGATGAGCTTTTTTAAATGAACTTACAAATAGTAAAATACAAGACAATCCTAGTATCACAGAAGGGATTAGTAGCTCATACAACCCTATATACCCCATCGTATATATTTTAAAAACCCCATACAGAAGCAAAAATACTAAGCTTAGTGATGTGAGCAAATAAGTTGTAGGGATGATTGAGCTATCACTTGATTGGATAGTGTCTTTTGGTAAAAGTTTTGTAAGCACTTTAAAATAAAGCAAAGTAAGAACAACAGAACCAATCAAAACAAACACCAAACTGATCAAATAAAGTGGGTTTTGTTCAATAAGTGTCGCTAAAAGCTCAATGGTGAGAAATTTTCCCATAAAAGCCCCAAAAGGTGGTAAAGTCAAAGAGGCAAACCCTATAATGATAAAAAACACCACAAGTTTTGATTTGGATACAAGAGTGTTGATATCGCTTAAGTATTTAAAGTGAAACTCTTTTTCCAAAATCCCTGCTTGTAAAAAAAGCAATGCTTTTGAAAGGGCATGAAATACTATGAGTATCAATACTATATTTTGAGTTTGTACTGTACCAATAGCAGCAATTGCTACCATTAAGCCTAGAAGTGCAATGGTAGAAAGCCCCAATATCTCTTTGAAGAAATCTCGACTTAAAGCCATAATAGAAGCTACCATAAATACAAAACTTCCAAAAAGAACTACTGATAAAGAAAGCGTTGGGCTTAAGCCCCCTGAGATTTTAAGTACTAAAAATGGAGCTATTTTCACCATAGTAGCACTATGAAGTATGGCACTGACTGGTGTAGGGGCTACCATCGCACCTAGAAGCCAATTTTCAAAAGGTAAACTAGCTCCTTTGACCATAGCAGCTATAACTAAAAAGGACATAGGGAGCAAGTAAGGAGCTGCTCCACTTAGAAGTAATATATCAAAATAGTAAGTCTCATAATAGATCACACTAAAAATCAAAGAAAATAGTATCGCAACACCACCAATTTGATTCATCCATAAAGCTCGAAGGGCATTATTTACAGCAATATGATCCATTCTAAATCGGATCAAAAGATATGAACATAAAGTAGTCAACTCAAAAGTTAAGAAAAATAGCTCAATATTATTTGTTACCACCAAAAAGTTCATCACCCCAACAAAGAAAAAGAGTATCCCTATAAACAGTCCTCTTTTACACTGTTTTAGCTCCTCACTTTGGATATACTTGAGTGCATAAAGGATAATGATTCCACCTACAACATTGACCACTAAGAGCATAATGCGTGAAAGTTGATCCACAATAATATCATAAGAGCCAAGAGTTGGCGAAAGCTTGAGAAATATACCAAATAGCACCACTTGCAATAAAGCTAACACTACTACAAGTTTGTTTTTGAACTTAAGCCCTTGATAGATAAAGTATCCTAAAAGAAAAAAATCCAACCCAATAAAAGCCAAATGGATTTCATGGGAAAAATTAAGCACTATAGCTTGTGACCCTAAAGCTATTTGGATAGAAGATACAATCAAAAAACCAGCATACACAAGTGAAGTCAGTGATCGTACCCGTGGACTTGTCAAAGGGAGGGTTATAGCAAAAATAATTGGTAGAAAAATAAGCATCATAATGATCGCTTCTTGCATCCCATCTTCCTTTTGTTATTTTTGTGGTATTGTATCTGATAAAAGTTACAGATGAATTACGCTTTTTATATTCAAGGGCATCTTATAAACTTTATTATATAATCGCTTTATGATATTACAAAACTTATAAAAAATAGATAAACACCTCAAAAGAATATAAAAAGGGAAAAAGTGCAAGAGAGAAAAAAACAAAAAAAAGAGCAAATTATACAAGCATCTTTAGAGCTTTTTGCAAAAAAAGGTTTTTATTCTACTACTATGCCTGATATTGCCAAATCAATTCAAATGAGTGTAGGCAATATGTATAACTATTTTAAATCTAAAGATATCTTAGCCAAAGAGGTTATTAAATTTATATCTTCATATTTAGGAACTAAGCTTAAAGCTATCAATGATCAAAATATCTCAAGCGAAGAAAAAATCAAAGCAATTGTAACAATATATTTTCAAACTGCTGTAAAAAAGCCAGAGATGATAGACTACTTTTTACGAGTCTTTTTATCCAATAGAGAAACTTTTAAAAATGGTTGCGAAGGGATGATCTGTGTCAATGAATTTGTCACAGAGATTATGATCTTTTTTGAAGAGGGAGTAAAAAAAGGGGAGCTTAAAGATCAAGACTTTTTTAGTGCTTTTGGTCTTTTTATGGGTTACCTTGGTGGTATGGTCTTTTTAAATGGAGAAGGAATACTGCCTCAAGATTTAGATAGCTACATTGAAGATATTAGTACCAATATATATAATGCTTTAAAGGTACAAGAAAACTAAGATGAAACTTCTATGGCTCAGTGCCCTTTCTTGCAATGGCAATGTGCACTCTTTTTTCAATTATGAAAATTTAGAACACTTTTTAGAAGAGTTTTCATTTATCTACCATCCAACTATCGAATCAGATTACACTCTCAATGATCTCTACTCAAAAAATATCGATTGTGATATTTTGCTTCTTGAGGGAACTTTGGAAGATGATTTAGAAAAAGGGGATGGGAAATTTCACACTCTTTTAGAAAAGTATGGGACAAAAGCAAAAAAAATTATTACCGTAGGTACTTGTGCCTCTTTTGGTGGTATCTTTGCAAAAGGGTATCCAAACAGATATGGACTACACTACAAAGAGGAGGCTTTGCATACACGATATAAAAGCTTCAAAGATAAAACGATCAATATTTCTGGGTGCCCTATCCATCCTGAAACACTTGCATCTACTCTATATAGTATCAAAAAAGAGTATTACATAAAACTTGATCATTATCAAAGACCCAAAGAGTATTTTGGGTTTACTACCCATAATGGATGCTTAAGAAATGAATACTTTGAGTATAAAATCGACAACCATCAGTTTGGAAACCTAGAAGGATGTATGTTTTATGATCATGGGTGTCAAGGTCCATTTACAAATAGTTCATGCAATAAAGTGCTTTGGAATGAGGTCAGTTCAAAAACACGCTCTGGTCATCCATGTGTTGGGTGTACTGAGCCACTTTTTCCAAAAGCAAACTTACTCAGTACAAAAAAATATATGGGGATCCCAGCAAACCTTCCATTAGGGGTTCCAAAGCGAACTTACCTAAGCCTAGCAGGTGTTGCCAAAGCATTTACCATAGAAAGATTTGAGAAAAAACTTATATGAAAAAAATAGAACTTTTAGAAAAAATAGAAGGGGAAGCAACACTTCACTTTCACTTTCAAGATAAAAAAATCATCCATACTGATATCGAATTTTTAAGCTCTCGA